>CP063811.1:466359-489825 GCA_022818785.1 Bacteroides sp. | reverse complement strand
TATAAATCTAAAATATGCTGTTTCCATACCAAATATTAGTATTACATTTATAATTGATATCCAACTATAAATTTCTGTAAAAACCCCATACATTTCTTTAGAAAATACTCTAGTATAAAGAGGAGTTAACATGAATATTGCAACCCGTGAAATTATAGAACAAATTATATATAGGCTGGTTTGTTTGAGTAAATCTCTATAAATAAGCAAATTACTATTATTTTGATAATAAATTAATAATCAAATATATAAAATTGTATTTTATTATGTAATGTTAATTACTATAAATATTTTATATCAAAACTTTAATTTTGCTTATATTAGTTAATTTTTTATTAATTATATCTGTTATTAAATTAATACCAGGTGTTAAGCCTATTTTGATTTTTCCTAAATGATTCCATTCAAAAAAACTAGATGGGTTAGATGTACACCATTTCAATGCTGTTGTAAGACTAATATTAGGATAAAATTTTTGTATAGTTTTTATTTCAGATAATATACTTAAACTATTATTTGATGCATAACTATCTGTTCCAAGTAATATTTTGCTGCTTTCAAATATATGTTTATCAGGTATTTTGTTATTAATATATAAATTTGCATTAGGACATAAACACCAGTATACATTTGAATATTGATTTGCATAATAAAAATCATTATAATTAGTATATGTATTATGTACTAACAAAACTTTACGATTTATTATCCATGGTAAATATGTTAATAATGAATTTGATTTGTAGCATTTAAAATTATCTAGTTTATAATTCCATTTTTTATACATATCAATAATTTTGCCTTTACCATATTTAAACATTATATTTTCGTGTATAGATTCTTGATTATGTATTGTTAATATATTATAATTGTAAATATCTTTATTTAAAGATAAAGATTGATTTGTTTTGCCCAACATTTTTAATGTTATTTCTTTAACGGAATATGGTGCATGAGGTGTAATAGAAATTTTTAATTTATTATATCTAGTTATATCTAGATATGATTTAATATTATTGTGATTGTGATTAATATCTATTATTTCTAAAAATGTATGATAATTTATTTTTTGAAATTTCTTTTTAAAAAGAAAAGAACTAGTATTATTTGATATATCAACTACAGCTACAATACCTTCTTGTATCATTTCATGATATGCATCTCTCATATAAATATACTTTTCTTTATTAGAATATTGTCGTTTTTTTTTACTAATTACCTCATTTATAAATTTTGTTAATCCTATATTTTTTTTAATTTTCTTTTTAAGAAATGATAATTCCATATGAGTATGAGAATTAATAAATCCAGGACTTATAATACCATTATAATATACATAATTTCTATAATGGTTATATTCATCATTATTGATTATATCTATAATAACATTATAATTATTAATTATTAAAGCTTTATTTTCTAATAATTTAAATCCATCAAATATATATTTAGCAGCTATTATTTTCATCAAAAAATATTTTGTTATAATCTATTTTTGTTATAATATTTTTTTGCTTTATACAAAACATTTTACATACTGCTTCATAATCGTATTTATTTATATATATAGTAGAATGATTTACATAGGTATTTATATATTGTTTTATTTCATTCGATGTCAAATTTAAAAATTTACTGCAAATAAATGCTATAACTTTGTCATAATTACTAATACTATATAGTATACTTTTTTTAATTAATATGTGCATCTCTTTTTTTATATCAAATTTAATTGATTTTTTAATACATACACATCCTAAAGGTACTGGTAAATTTGTTTTTTGAGTCCAAAAAACTCCTAAATCAATAACTTTGTACAATTTATTACTATAATTAAATTTTTTTTCATGTATTATAACACCTAAATTTATTTTATTTTGTAATAAATAATTTTCTATATAAGAATATAATATTTCTTTTCTATAGTTATTATTTTGTATAGCAAAAGATAATAAAAAATTAGCAGTTGTATTGATACCAGGTATACCTATTATTTTATTTTTAATGTTTTGAATATCTATTAATTGATTAGATAAAAGCAATGGACCTGTATTAAAACTAATAGCACTTCCTACTTTTAAAGCTATATAATCATTCATAACATGAAAATAGTTATTATAACTAATTTTAGCTACATCTAATTTTTGATTTAAAACCTTTATATTAAGAGTATTTAAATCACTTATTGTAAATATTAATTTAATTTTATGACTAGATATCTTATTATTCAATAATCCATAAAATATAAATAAGTCATTGGGACAAGGTGATATACCTATATTAAGATTGATCATATTTTATTTTTTTAATTATATATTGGTGTAAGTTTTTTATTGCTAAATCAATGTTCCATTTGCTTGCACTACGTTTTTGGACATAATTAGAAATACATCTTATCTGGTAAAATGGTATTTTAAAATTTAAACAAATATAGAATACAGAAGCTCCTTCCATACTCTCTATATCAACTGAATATTGATTTCTTATATAATTTATAGTATTAGTATTTCCATGTGCATAATTAACAGTTATAGCGCTTACTTGTTTACAATCTGTAAATACATTTTTATTATATAAAACTCCATTTATAAATGGATATTGATCTTTATTTTCTAATTTCTTATCAAAGATATTTGTAAATGAAGAGTCATTTTCTGAACCTAAATCAGCGATTCTATCACTTGTTACTTGAACAACATCTCCAATTTTAATATTTTTATTAAAACTTCCTGCAATACCAATATTATATATATAATCATATTTATGATTAAACAATTTAGTAGTTAATTTATACGTAGTGAAGGTTTGTCCTATGCCTGTGACAAGAAAATCAACATTTAAATCTTTATATAAATTGTTTAATTCTTTTTCAGTAGCTGCAACAATTAATATTTTCATAATTTAATTATTTTTAAAAAGTATAATATTAAATTTAAAAATTTAATAACAATACTTAATTTAATAAAATGAAAAATGCTTATATATTTCCAGGACAGGGAACACATTATTATTCAATGGGAAACATAATGTATAATAAATATCACCTTGCTAAAAAAATATTTAACAAATCAAACAAAATTATAGGATATAATATTGCAGATATAATGTTTAATAGTCCTCTAAAAGATTTAAGTAAAACAATAAATTCTCAAATTGCTATATTTTTATATTCTATAATATCTTTTTACCTATATAAAAAAAAATATTCTATTTACCCTGACGTAGTAGCAGGACATTCTTTAGGAGAATTAACATCATTAGTGGCTAGCAATGTAATTACTTTTGAAGAAGGATTGTTTTTGGTATATAATAGAAGCAACATCATTCAATATATTAAAAAATATAATCAATTAGATACACAAATGGTATCAGTTATT
Source organism: Bacteroides sp. (assembly GCA_022818785.1). GTDB lineage: Bacteria > Bacteroidota > Bacteroidia. Next base: position 486,448 of record CP063811.1, on the reverse strand, counting down.
GTTAGTAACAATAATGATATAAAATATATTAACCAATATATAAAGAAATATTGTTATAATAAATCAATAATTTCTAATTATAACACACCTAAACAAATAGTTATATCAGGAATCAAGAATACAATTATGAATATTTGTGAATATATTAAGAAAAATAATTTTTCCAAATATATTGTCTCTCTTAATATAAATAATGCATATCATTCTCCTTTAATGAAATATGAAAATATGCTTTTTATAAAGTGCATAGAAAATATTAATTTTAAAAAACCTATTTGTCCAGTATATCAAAATATTGATGGATTGTATCATACTGATCCTTTCATAATAAAACAAAATCTAAAAAAACATATGGTTATGCCTTCTTTATGGAATAAAATAATTGATAATATGATATTAAATAAGTTTTACAATTTTTATAATACTGGTCCTTCTAATACAATTTCTAATATGATTTTAAAAATATCTAAAAATGTCAAAATATATAACATTGCAGATTATCTATTTTAGGTATATATTAAATAATATAATCTATAATAGATACAAATACATAACATTTTGTTTTATAATATGGATGTTATTATTTGATAATAATAATATTCTTATACAAATAAGAAATTATAACACTTATCAAAAGTTAATAAATCAGCAAAAATATTACTTAAATATTATTAATGAATTGAAAACAAATATTGAGGACTTAAATAAACAAGAAATAATAGAAAAAAATGCAAGAGAATTATATTTAATGAAAAAAAATAACGAACATATATATATTATTAATAAAATATAATTAAATCATTAATTGTATTATGATAATTAAATTTGTAATTTAGCGTAATATTTTTTACTTATCATACTTATTGTATGATATTAAAATATTATAATTTTATTGTTGATCTTATCTTTATATATTTTTCAAAACTAGTTTAATATCACAATAAGTCTTTATAGCTTAAAAAATAATTTTAATTTTTTTCATGTTTAAAGAACCAGAATTAAATAATAAATTTGTCACTGAATTAAAACAAATAGCTAAAAAGTTTGGTGTAAATAAATATTTTTCCCTTAAAAAAAAAGAATTGATATCTAAAATTTTAGAAAAATGTAACATGGATATTGAAAATAAAAACAATAATATGCATAATAAGGAATATAAAAATAAGAATTACAATTCTAAATATGTGTCAAAAACAAATATAATTTCTGATAATTCTAATTATATAGATAAAGATCAAAATATTTCTAAAAAAACTATTGTGAATAAAAACGATAATTTTTCTGATTTTGATAATATCATTACAAATGAAGGAGTATTAGAAATAATGCCTGACGGTTATGGATTTTTAAGATCTTCAGATTATAATTATCTCAATTCTCCTGATGATATATATGTTTCTCAATCACAAATAAAACTTTTTGGATTGAAAAATGGAGATACAATAAAAGGTAATATTAGACCTCCTAAAGAAGGAGAAAAATATTTTCCATTAGTTAAAATAGAATTGATTAATAATTGTGATATTAATTCAATAAGAAATCGTGTTTCTTTTGATTATTTAACACCATTATTCCCGAATGAAAAAATAAATTTGATAACTAGTGAAAAAAAATATTCAACAAGAATTATGGATCTTATCACACCTATTGGTAAGGGACAACGAGGAATGATAGTAGCTCAACCTAAAACAGGTAAAACGCAACTTTTGAAAGATGTTGCTAATGCAATTGCTGCTAATCATCCAGAAATATATCTAATAATTTTATTAATTGATGAAAGACCAGAGGAAGTAACAGATATGGCAAGAAGTGTACGAGCAGAAGTTATTGCGTCAACATTTGATGAGCCTGCAGATAGACATGTAAAAGTTGCTAATATAGTTTTGGAAAAAGCAAAAAGAATGGTTGAATGTGGACATGATATAGCTATATTATTAGATTCTATTACAAGATTAGCTAGGGCCTACAATACTGTTACGCCTGCATCAGGTAAAATTTTGTCAGGTGGTGTTGATGCTAATGCATTACATAAACCTAAAAGGTTTTTTGGTGCAGCACGTAAAATTGAAAATGGAGGATCATTAACAATATTAGCTTCTGCAATGATAGATACTGGATCTAAAATGGATGAGGTGATATTTGAAGAATTTAAAGGTACTGGTAATATGGAATTGCAACTTGATCGAAAATTATCTAATAGAAGAATATATCCTTCTATTGACATAACAGCATCTAGTACACGCAGAGAAGAATTATTAATCAAAAAAGATCATCTATATAAAATTTGGATTTTAAGAAAATATTTATCTGATATGCATTCACAAGAAGCTATTGAATTTTTAATTTCTCATATGAGAAATACTAAAACTAATGAAGAATTATTAATTTCTATGAATAAATAGAAAATTATATTATTATGATTAAATATTTAGCAAATATTATTACTATAATAAATATTATAGTATTTATATTTAACATAGGAATGATAATGCAAAAATTTATATTTTGTAGTTGTGTGTTAGTTTTTTTTTCTGCTATATTAGACTTTTTAGATGGTTTTTTTGCAAAAAAATTTAATACTATTAGTAAATTTGGTAAAAATATAGATACTATATCCGATATTTTAAATTTTGGCCTAATTCCTTCTTTAGTTTTTTTTGTGATATTAAATGATAATTTAACATTTAATCCATATTCGTATATAGTATTTTTAATAACTTTTTTTGCATCTATTAGATTATCATTGTTTGATGATACAAAACCGTATTTTATTGGTGTTCCTGTAACATTGATCGGAATTATTACAATGAGTATTGTATTGCTCTTATATAAAAAATTGTATTTAATATATGAATATGAAAATTTATTATATTTATTTATAATTTTTTTATCTATATCAATGATATTGCCAATTAAAATATTTTATAGAAAGTAATATAGATATATTATATCAATAATATTGATATGTATTTTTTAATAAAAAAAAGTTACATGAAATGTAAAATTAATATTTTTGAAAAAAAAAAATTAATTAAAAATAAAAAAATAATAAAATTGTACATAAAATATGTACTTTATATGGAAGGAAATAAAAATTCTATTATTAATTTTATATTTTGTTCTAATGAGTATTTATTGAAGATTAATTTTCTATATTTAAATCATAATCATTATACTGATGTAATAACATTTGATTATAGTCAAAATAATAATATTGTAGGAGATATATTTGTTAGTGTTGATATGATTAAATATAATGCTCTGCTATTTAAAGAGAAAGTTGATGATGAATTTTTAAGAGTATTAATACATGGTGTTTTGCATTTATGTGGTTATAATGATAAAATTCCATATGATAAAAATATAATGTCAAAATTAGAAAATCATTATATAAATACGTTTTATAAAAAACATTTATTGAATAATTTTTTATGAAAAAATATACTAATAATATTGACAAATATAATTTACATATCCAATATGCACTTGATAATTATTATGATCATAAATTTGATATAAAATCAATAGATAAAATAATTATTTTAGGAGGTAATTATACTAAAATATTGGCTTCAATTATAAGCCAATACTTTTTGGACAAAATATCAATACCTATTATAATAATATCAGATTGTAAATTACCTAGATACGTTAATAATAATAGTTTAATAATATTACTAGACTATAATAGTCAAAAAATAATAAAGTATAGTTATGATAATATTATTAATAGAAAACTTAAAAAAGTAATTATTATATCTCATAAAAATACATTTTCAAATATTAATAATGAATTTGTATTATATTTTATTCCTGATAGTCATTTAGAAAATGACATTTTTACAGGATGTTTTATAACATATTTATATCAAATCATATTTGAATTATTAAAAGTTTATTGTAAACATGAAATTGAAAGTATTAAAAAATATTTATCTAATATAGATAATTATTATATTGAATCTAAGGAAATATATGATTCTATGTACAATTTAATTGATAGTAAATATGTTGTAATTACTGATGATATATTTTTACATGTTGGAAATTTTTTTTGTTGTAAGATTAACAATTTCTCGTATGAGAGAAGAGCTTTTAATACAAATATATTGGAATCTATTTCTGAATATAAAAACATTATATATCATACTATGAATACAAATTACATAATATTAAATAGTAGATTTAATATTTATTACAATGAAATATTTGGCAATATTAAAAAAAATATTAAGCAAACGAATAATAAAATTATTAATATAATTATTAAAAATAATACCTTATATGATATATATCATACACTATACAAATTAGATTGGGTTTCAGAACACATTATAAACAATAAATAAAATTGATATATGCAACAAAATACATCTAATAGAATAAATAGAATTAATGAATCTTCGACAATATTAATGGCTCAAAAAGCACGATATATGAAAGAAAATAATATAGAAGTTATTGATTTAAGTATAGGAGAACCTGATTTTAATGTAGATGAATATATTAAGATATCTGCTAAAAAAGCTATAGATGAAAATTTTTCTCATTATTCTCCTATACCAGGATATAAAGATTTAAGATTATCAATTGTTGATAAATTCAAAAGAGATAATCAATTGAATTATTCCATTGATAATATTATTGTCAGTAATGGAGCCAAACAATCAATTTTCAACTTGATTTTATCTCTTATTAATAAAGATGATGAAGTTATTATTCCTAAACCATATTGGGTTTCTTATAGTGAAATTGTAAAAATATCTAATGGTAAATGTGTATTTATTGATACTAATATTGATACGAAATTCAAAATTAATATAAATGAATTAGAAAATTATATTACGGCAAAAACAAAATTATTTATATTTTCTTCTCCTTCTAATCCTACAGGAACAATATATAAAAAACATGAATTAGAGGCTATAGCAAAAATATTAAATAAATATCCTAATATATTCATATTATCTGATGAGATATATGAATATATAAATTATGTTGGCAAACATATTAGCATAGCTAATATTGATAATATGTATAAAAAAACATTTATCATTAATGGATGTTCTAAAGGATATTCTATGACAGGATGGCGTATAGGATATATGGCGGGACCAAAACATATCATAAAATCTTGCATAAAATTACAAGGACATTCTACATCAGGTCCATGTAGTATATCGCAAAAAGCTGCTTATACAGCTATCAGTAGTTATCCGAATAAAGATAAAATTCAAGATTTAATGAAAAGACGTGATTTAGTATATAATAATCTTAACAAGATAAAAGGATTAAAACTATATAAACCAGATGGTGCTTTTTATTTTTTTATAGATATTAGTTCTTTTTATAATAAGAAATATAAGAATAATATTATCAAAAATTCTACTGATTTTACAATGTTATTACTAGAAAATGAACAAGTTGTTTTAGTAGGAGGAAAAGATTTTGGAAACGATAATTGCATTAGATTATCATATGCTGTTTCTAACAATAAATTAATAATTGCAATACAAAAAATTATTAATTTTATAAAAAATATAAAATGATTTAATTTATATTAAATTCCATTTGCTATCATTTTTAGAATCTAATATTTCAATTCCCAATTTTTTGATTTTTTCTCTAATAAAATCTGAATATTTATAGTTATGATGTGATCTAATTTCAGATCTTATATTAATTATTAAATCTATAAAATCATTAATATTTTCATTAAAAATATTAAGCGATATTCCTAATATGTCATGTAAAAATGTGAAATATGTTTTTTGAATTTTTTCCAAATCAATATCATTTATACAATTTTCTTTATTTTGTATTGAATGTATCATTTTAGAAATTTTAAACAAAATATTAATTAAAAGAGGAATGTTAAAATCATCATTAATAGCATTATAACATTGATCAATTACTTGATCAAAATTTAATGTTGATTTATTAGATGGACATAAATTCTTAATTATATTATATGTAATGATTAATTTTTTTAATTCTTGATAAGATTGTTGAATGTTTTGATCTGAAAAATGTATAATGTTGCGATAATGATTTTTTAAAATAAATAATCTAATAGACATTGCATTATATGATTTTTTTTGAAAAATTTTATTATTACACAAAATGTCTTTTATAAAAACACTATTATTTAGTGATTTACTCATTTTAGTTCCATTAATAACCACCATATTATGATGTATCCAATATTTGGCTAGGTTATTATTATAACAAGATTTTACTTGAGAAATACTTGCCTCGTGATGAGGAAAAATTAAATCATTTCCACCTCCATGAATATCAAAATTACATCCTAAATATTTAATACTCATAGCAGCACATTCAGTATGCCAACCAGGCAATCCTAATCCCCATGGGGAATTCCATTTAAGTTCGCTATTATTGTCATTTTTCCATAAAACAAAATCTAAATTATTTATTTTTTCTTTATTTTTGTAATTGCTTAATACATAATTTTTTATATCTCTTTTGGATAAATTACCATAGATAAACTTTTGATTATATTTTTGAATGTTAAAATATACAGAATTATTTTTAATATATGCGTAACCATTTTTGATAATTAATTTGATCATTTCAATTTGGTCTACAATATGACCTGAAGCATAAGGTTCTATACTTGGAGGAATTACATTTAATTTATAAAGAATATTGTGATATTGATTAATGTGATATTGTGACCATTCTGCATGATTAGTAAATATATTATTATATATACCATTTTTAGAAGAAATATTATAATTTTGAATATCTGTTATATTACGAACATAATATACTTTGTAATTTAAATGTTGTAAATATCTATATATAACATCAAAAAATATGGCTGATCTTGCATGACCTATATGAGCATGATTATACACCGTTGGTCCACATACATACATTTTAACATATTTATTATTACCAGGAATAAATTTTTCTTTTTTTCTGGACATAGTATTATATATGTATAAATTTCTCATAAAATTTTTAATTTTTTTTAATGATATTGATAAATAGACAAATTATATTACAAATACTATTTAAAAATAGTATATTAATAGATATTATACTAATTATAACATATTAAAAAATGAGGTCTTTTTATTTTGCAAAGGTTAGAGAAATTTTATTTCCTATGATGATAATAAGTTTACTTTTTTTTGTTTTTGGATTTATAACATGGTTAAATGCATCTTTAATACCTTTTTTTAAATTAGTTTGTAACCTTAATGAATATGAGTCATATTTTGTTACATTTGCCTTTTATATATCATATTTTTTTATGGCAATACCTGCTTCTATGATAATAAATAAGGTAGATTATCAAAAAAGCATAATATTAGGATTGATAATAACTAGTATAGGAATAATTATATTTGTACCAGCATCAATATATCATTCTTATTATATATTTTTATTAGGTTTATTTATGCAAGGAATAGGAATAGTAATTTTACAAACAGCAGTAAATCCATATTTAACCATGATAGGATCTGAGTATAATGCGACAAAAAGAATTAGTATAGTTGGAATGTTCAATAAATTGGCAGGTATATTTAGTCCAATATTATTTACTAATATTATCTTAACAAATAATTTTAACCAAAATATCGATTTAAATTACATAGGAAAAACAATAATAATACCTTATATATTAATGTTTATAATAGTAGTTATTCTATCTATTATTGTTTTTTATTCTGAATTACCCAAAGTCAATAATACATATATAAACATTAATATAAATAATATCAATAATATAATATTTAAACATCCATATTTTTTATATGGTGTAATAGCGTTGTTTTGTTATGTTGGAGCAGAAGTTATTACTGTAGATACAATATTATTATATAGTCAATGGATGCAATTGAATTTTACTTACATGAATTATTTGCCTTCTTTAACTTTATTTTTTATGATATTAGGATATATATTTAGTATTATTATAATACCTAAATATTGCTCTCAAATTAGAGTATTAATATTATGTTCTATAATAAATATTGTTATATCAATCATAATGTTTATAATTCCATTATCTGTTTTTTATTATAAAATATTTAGTTTAATTTTATTATCCTTTTTAGGATTATTTAATGCTTTTATATGGCCTATTGTATGGCCTTTATTGTTAATAGGATTAAAACATCATAAACAATTAGCTTCATCAATATTAGTTATGGGAATTTCTGGTGGAGCAATCATACCTTTAATATATGGAAAAATATCTTTGATATTTAATCCTCAAAATGGATATATAATATTATCAATATGTTATTTAATAATTTATCTTTTTGCCATAAAAGTTAATAATCACAATTTGCATTAAATATATCATTATGTAAAAGATTCATTATTTCATATTTGTTTAAAGTATTAATTAATAAAGAAACGCTATTTTTACTAGCTCCATAACATATCATATTGATTGTCGATTTTTTTATAGATATTAAAGCATTAATTACAATATTAGATTTAGATGTTATTAAATCTCCTACTATACATACTATTGTTTGATTTTTTTTAATTTCAATATATCCATAATCACTTATATCATTTTTAATTTTATCTATAAATTTTGCATTATCTATAGTTAGAGATACATATATTCCAGATATTGATATCATATCAACAGTTGTTTTATATTGAGCTAATATATCAAATAATTTTTTGACAAATTGAAAAGTTACTAATTTTCTATTAGATTTGATATTGATAAAAATTATATCATCTTTAGCTGCTATTGCTTTAATAATACCTATGTTTTTTTGAGAACTTATAACAGTGCCTGGCAATTCAGGTTTCATTGTATTTAGTAGTTTTATTGGTATTTTTTTTTTTGTGCAGGTAAAACACTGCATGGATGTAAAATTTTAGCACCAAAATATGATAATTCTGCAGCTGAATCAAATGATAACTCAGGTATGTAATTCGTATTTTTAATAATTCTTGGATCATTATTATGCATTCCATCTATATCAGTCCATATTTGAACTTCTGTACTATTTAATGCATATCCTATAATAGAAGCTGTATAATCACTTCCTCCTCTTTTTAAATTATCAATTTCATTATCTATATTTTTACATATATATCCTTGTGTAATAAATAAATTATATTTATCAATATTGTTATTGATAATATTATTTATTTTATTTTTTATAAAATCAAAAATAGGTTCATAATTTTCATCTATTTTCATAAAATCTAAAGCTGATATAATATGGCATTTTATATTTATAGATGTTAAATATAAATAAAGTATATTACTCGATATAATTTCTCCCTGTGCTAAAATATTTTTAGATAACTTAATATCAGATTTTTTTATTATATCAAAACTTTTATTAATAATTAACAAAGCTTTATTAATATATTCTTTATTTTCTGTAAATAATTCATTAATAAATAATATATATTCATTATATAATTTTTCTATCAATAGACATCTATATTTAATCTTTTTATTTTCATTTATTATTTCTAACAGTTTATTAGTTGTTCCTGAAAAAGCAGATAAAACTATTATGTTTTTATCATTTATATTAATTATTTTAGTTAAATTTTTAATTTTAGAAGGTGTTCCTATAGATGTTCCACCAAATTTTAAAACTTTCATAATCAAATTATTTAATTTCATATATATATATGAAGTAGAATCAAGAATAACTAGTTACATTTTTTTAGACATAAAAAAATTGATCCCGAGAGGATTCGAACCTCTGACCAACTGCTTAGAAGGCAGTTGCTCTATCCATCTGAGCTACGGGACCTTTTCATATTATTTGATAACAAGAATAAACAAATATAAATTTTTTATTTATAGTTAACATTAATAATTTAAATAAATTATTAATTATTTAAAACAATTATTATTATGAAAAAATTATTAATAACTTAGATGTACTAATCTATAGACTTGTAGCTTAATTGGATAGAGCATCTAACTACGGATTAGAAGGTTAAGGGTTCGAGTCCCTTCAAGTCTGTTTATATACAAAATTTTTATGTTAAATATTATTTTTATAGGACCTCCTGGTTCTGGCAAAGGTACTCAATCTATTAAAATTGCAAAATATCTTAATTTAAATCATATTAATATGGGTAATATTTTAAGAAGTGAAATTAAAAATAATTCAATTAATGAGGGATTTTTATTATCTGATAACATTATATCAAACATTTTAAGGGAAAAAATCAAAACAAACAGTAAATATATATTTGATGGAGTTCCTAGAAATATATGCCAATATAATATTTTAAAAACAATTTTAAGGGATTATAAACAAAAAATAGATATTTTATTTTATATTCAGTTAAAGAAAGAGAATATTATAGAAAGAATATCTAAAAGAATGAGTATTGATAATAGAATTGATGATAAAAATATTAATTCAATTAATAATAGAATAAACGAATTTTATATTAAAACATTGCCAATAATTCAATATTGTCAATCTGATTTAGAGGTCCATAACATAAATGGTAATAAGTCAATAGACAATGTCTATAATAACATAATAACAATAATTAATAATAAATTATCGTCTATAATAAATGCAAATTAATAATTTAATCGATAATATAAATTTGACGTGCATTTCTGGAGATGGAGGAGATGGAGGCATTTATTTTAACAGAAGTTCTGCAAATTCTAAAGGAGGACCTAATGGTGGTAATGGTGGTAATGGTGGATCTGTATTTGTTATAGGGAATAAAACAATAAAAGGATTAAATCATATAAAAAAATATAAAAATTTTGCTAAAGCAGAATCTGGATTTCCAGGTGGAAAATTTTGTAAAAATGGGAAAAGGGGTCGAAATATTATTATAGAATTACCTCTAGGTACTTTTATCTATAGTGACAGCAAATTTATATCAAAAATTTTAGATGATAAAAATTTAATATGTATTTTAAAAGGAGGAAAAGGTGGAAAGGGTAATTTCTTTTTAAGAAATTCTAAGAATAGAACTCCTTATATATCACACAAAGGTAAAAAAGGTTTGCAAATGATATGCAATTTTGAATTAAAAATTTTATCTGATATATCAATTATAGGATTACCTAATGCCGGCAAATCAACTTTGTTGTCTACATTATCTAATGCAACTCCTGAAATAAATGATTATCCATTTACTACAATAAATCCAGTTTTTGGTGTTATAAAATATGATAATGATTTTAGGTTGACTATATCAGAAATACCTGGCATAATATCTGATGCATCTTTAGGTAAAGGTAGAGGTATAAAATTTTTAAAACATGTAGAAAGAACTTCCTTTTTAATATTTTTACTCTCTGCAGAGAGTAAAAATATTAAAAAGGAATATAATTTATTATTAAAAGAAATAAAAAATTACAATGCTAAAATATTAAATATACCTTATATAATAGTTGTTAATAAATGTGATTTAATTAAAAATTTAAAAAATAAAACAACAAATGTAGACGCATACATATCTGCAAAGAAAAATTATAATATACAATTATTAAAAAATATTCTATATGAAAAATTAAAAAAAATTATTTTGCCATATTTCCCAAGATAAATCAGCTTGTTTTTTTAACATTTCAAATCCATTTATAATTTTAGAACCCATTTTTTCTCCTTTTTGCAAAAAAAGAGTTTTTGTAGGATTATATACTAAATCATATAAATAATGTTTATTTGTCAATAAATTATATGGTATTTTGGGATAAGTATTATTATAAGGATACATTCCTAATGAAGTAGTATTAATTATTAATTTATATTCATTTAAAACATCATTATTTAATTCATTATATGATATGATTTTTTTATTGAAATTTCTAGATACTATTACATATTTAATGTTAATACTTTTTAAGGCAAATTGAATTGCCTGAGATGCACCGCCATTTCCTAATACTATAGCATTTATTTTTTTTGAACCAATATATTCTTTTAAAGAATTTTTAAATCCTAATATGTCGGTATTATATCCAATACAATATCCATTTATAATTTTGATTGTATTAACTGTTTTAATGTTTTGGGCATCTCCTTTTATTTCATGTAAATATTTTATTATATCTTGTTTATATGGTATTGTCACATTTAATCCTACTATACTTTTATCTTTTAATATATTTATAACTTTTTCTATCTTAGATATTTCGTATAAATCATAACGAAAATTTTTAATATTAAGATCTAAAAATTTTTTCTTAAAATAAGATTTAGAAAAAGAATGTTTCAATGATGATCCTATTAATCCTAATTTTTTCATTATTATTTATCTTTTTTAATGTTTAATTTAATACAAATAATTATTTTATAATAAAATTATGATTCATAATGAAAATGACAAAACTATATTCGATTTAATTAAAAAAGAATATTATAGACAGACAAATACTATTAATTTAATAGCTTCAGAAAATTATGTTAGCCATGATATAATGCTTGCTCAAGGATCGTGTTTAACTAATAAATATGCTGAAGGGAAACCTAATAATAGATATTATGGTGGATGTAAAAATGTAGATTTGATAGAATCAATATGTATTGATAGAGCAAAAAAATTATTTAAAGTAGAATATGTAAATGTACAACCTCATTCAGGATCACAAGCTAATTTTGCTGTGATGCTATCATTATTAAAATTCAATGATGTTATTTTAGGATTGGATTTACAACATGGAGGACATTTAACACATGGTTCTAGTGTGAATTTTTCAGGAATATTGTATAAATCATATTCATTTAAATTAAATAAAAACACAGGATTAATCGATTACACAGATTTAAAAAATAAAGCTTATAAATTTAAACCTAAAGTAATTATATGTGGAGGCTCATCATATGTAAGAGATTGGGATTATAAATTTATTAGGACAATAGCTGATTCTATTAATGCTATTGTAGTTGCGGATATATCTCATATATCAGGCTTTGTAGCTCATAATTTGATGAATAATCCCATTCCATATTGTCATATTATAACATCTACAACACATAAAACATTAAGAGGGCCTAGAGGTGGAATAATAATGATGCATAAGGATTTTCCTAATCCATGGAATTTAAAAAATAAAAATAATAAAATTAAAATGATGTCGGAAATAATAGATAGTAGTGTATTTCCTGGAACACAAGGAGGACCTTTAATGCATGTAATTGCAGGTAAGGCAATAGCATTCTTAGAAGCTAACTCAAAAGAATATTATAATTATATACTTCAAGTAAAAAAAAATGCTAATATATTATCTCAATATCTTATAAGTAAAAATTATGAGTTAATTTCAGGTGGTACTGATAATCACATTATACTCGTAAATTTATGTAATAAAAATGTAAATGGAGCTTATATAGAACAAAAACTTGAAAAAGCTAATTTAATTGTTAATAAAAATGTAATTCCTTATGATCAAAAATCTTCTAAAATTACATCTGGAATTAGACTTGGTACAGCAGCAATTACGTCTAGAAATATTAAAGAAAAAGATATTATAGAAATAGGTGAATTTATAAATCAAGTCATACAAAATCATAATAATGATAATATAATAAATAAAATTAAACAAAATACATCTAATTGGATTAGAAAATTTCCACTAAATCATTGATAATCATACAAATGAAATATATTAAAATACATCATGAAGGATATAAAATAATAAATATATGTATACTTATTGCCATTATTAATATCATAATATTATATTTTATGCCTACCTATATAATAGGTATTTCATTATTTATTAATATATTGCTAATAATATTTTCAATATATTTTTTTAGAAACCCTTTTATAAAAATAAATCAAAATGATAATTTTGTTTTATCACCAGCTAATGGAAGAATAATTTCTATAGAAGACTGTATCGAAACAGAGTTTTTTAATAAAAAATTATGTAAAATATCTATATTTATGTCTCCTTTTGATATACATGTTAATAGAAGTCCTATAAGTGGTAAAATTACATATATAAAATATCATCCAGGTAAATATTATATTGCATGGTATGACAAATCATCATCACATAATGAACATAATACTATTATTGTAGAAAATAATAATAATGTTAAAATTTTATATAGACAAATAGCAGGATTTTTGGCAAGAAGAATAAAATGCTATATTAATGTAAATCAATATGTTTTAAGTGGTCAAGAAATAGGATTTATTAAATTTGGATCAAGATTAGATATTTTTTTACCTACTAATTTGTCAATTAATGTTAATCTTAATCAAAAAGTTACAGCTGGTAGTACTGTTTTAGCATTTATCCATAAAATATAATTTAACACTACTTAAATGATTTGGTAAAAAATATATATAAATAATATTTTTATATGACATATAAATCAAAAATAGTATTATTCATTATTATTATATTAATATTTCAAATAATATATTATACTTGCAACATACAATTATGTGCATGTAAAAATACAAATTTTTATGTCTCATATAGAGATAACGTGTATAGTATATCTGATAATTTATATAAATCTAAGATTATTAATAGTAAAAATTGTTTTTTAATATTTGCTAAAAAAATGAAATATGATTTAAATATTAATAATGGAATGTATTGTCTGCCTTATGGTACTAATTATTACAAATTAGTGTCAATTTTACGATCAAAAGATAGACAACCAATAAAAATAACATTTAGCAAAATAAATACACATGAAGAAATATTAGAATATGCATGTAAAAAACTTAACATGGATATCAAAATAATTAAATATTATTTAAATGATTTGACTTTTCTTAACAAATATCATTCTAATAAAGATAATATATATTGTATTTTTATACCTAATACATATTATATTAACTGGGGTATAGATGAAAGGAATTTTATCGATAGAATGTATAACGAGTTTAATAATTATTTTTCTAAATACAATGAACAATGCGAACTTTCATATCATAATATATATATATTAGCATCAATAGTTTCTATGGAAACTAATGATGCTAATGAAATGACGAAAATAGCAGGTGTATATATAAATAGATTAAATAAAAAATGGAAATTACAAGCAGATCCTACTATTATATATGTATTAAAATGTATAGACAATACTATAAAAATTAATAAGGTTTTTCATAAACATCTTAAAATAAATTCACCTTATAATACTTATTTATATAAAGGACTACCACCAGGTCCTATATCAATACCTTCTTTAGAATCTATTAATGCAGTTATTTTATATGAAAAACATAATTATTTTTTTTTCAGATTAAAAAAAAATAACAATAAACATTTTTTTAGTGAAAAATATGTAGATCACTATAGTAGAAAATATTATTAATCTTTTATTGTATTAATGTAATTGTGTTTGTAAATTTGTTTACTATATTAGGAGAGTTGGCAGAGTGGTCTAATGCGGCGGTCTTGAAAACCGTTGAATTAATTTTCCGGGGGTTCGAATCCCTCACTCTCCGTACTATAATATTATAAATTCATTATATTAATATATAATTTATATATTAAATTTTAATTTAAATTTTTACATAAAATGTCAGTTAAAATAAGATTAAGAAGATACGGAAGAAAAAAAAGACCTTTTTATAGAATTGTTGTAATAAATTCAAAAACAAAAAGAGATGGTAAATATATAGATACTATTGGTACCTATGATACTAATATTAATCCTAGTTCAATTAGAATGAAATTATATTTAGCAATTAAATGGTTAAATAGAGGTGCCGTAGCATCTGATACTGTATATTCTATTTTATCTAAATCTGGTGTTTTATATAAAAGATTTCTTGAAAGAGGAGTTAATAAAAATATAATCAGTAAAAGTCAAGCAGATGATATATTTAATGCTTGGATAAAAAATAAAAAAGGTGTTTCGTTAATACATGAAATTGATAAATAATTGTTTTATTGAAATTGGATTGATTAAAAAATTTATTTATAAAGATAAAATTTTTGTTATAGATTGCTATATAGATCAAATCAATATATGTAAAATTGATTATATATATATCAATCATAACAAATATTGCATAATACCTTATAAATTTAATTTTGTTAAAAAAATAAAAAAAAATATATTCAAAATAAATATTTTTGATATTGATATCAAAAATATTAACCATTATTTAAACAATAAAATATCTATTTTAGATAGATATATAAATATATTACAAGATGATTATTTTATAATTGGATTTGAAATATATGATAGTATATATGGTTTCTTAGGAAAGGTTCTATCTATAGAAGATGTTAGAGAATATAAGCTATTATATATATATAATAGTAAAAATAAAAAAAAAATTATAATTCCATTAACTAATAAATACATATATAAATATGATTTCTTAAATAGAAAATTACTATCTTCTATAGATATTAAAATTATTAACATATAAAAAAGAAATTTAAATATATTATGCAAGATTTTCATAAAAAAGATAGTGCATTATTAATGCTAGAAGATGGAACAATACTTTATGGTAAGGGAGGTGGAGCTAAAGGAATTTCTACAGGTGAGTTATGTTTCAATACAGGATTAACAGGATATCAAGAAATTTTTACAGATCCTTCATATTTTGGTCAAATTTTAGTTACTACTCATATACATATTGGTAATTATGGTACTATTAATTCAGATAATGAATCTAATAATGTTAATATATCAGGTTTAATATGTAAAAAATATGAAAAAATGTGTTTTAGAAATAAGACTGATTTATCATTAGATGAATTTTTAATACATAATAACATAATAGTAATTCATGATATAGATACTCGTAATTTAGTTAAAATTATTAGAAATAAAGGAGCTATGAATTGTCTTATAGCATATGGAATTCAATTAAATTTGCCTTTATATAAAAAAATGTTAAATAGTATTCCAAAAATGGAAGGACAAGAATTAGCGTCCAAAATTACTACAAAATCCATATATTATTATGGAAATATTAAATCTGAATACAGAGTAGCAGTTTTAGATTTGGGAATTAAAAATAGCATTTTAAAAAATTTATCCAATAATGATATATATATGAAAGTTTTTCCTGCTAAATCTTCATTTGAAGAAATGGAAAAATGGAATCCAGATGGATATTTTATATCAAATGGTCCTGGTGATCCTTCTTCAATGGAATATGCTATTAAAAATGTAACCAAAATTATTAACAGTAATAAGGTAGTATTTGGAATATGTTTAGGTTATCAATTAATTGCATTGTCAATGGGTATTAAAACTTACAAAATGTGTAACGGACATAGAGGAGTGAATCATCCTGTTAAAAATCTAGAAAATGGACTATCTGAAATAACTACTCAAAATCACGGTTTTGCAATTGATTATGAAAGTGCTATTTCCAATAAAAATTGTATTATTACACATATTAATCTGAATGATAATACAATTGAAGGATTTAAAATCAAAAATAAGCCTGTTTTTTCTGTTCAATACCATCCAGAATCTTCTCCTGGGCCAAATGATTCTTTATATTTATTTAAACAATTTTTAAATCTTTTAAAGATTAATAAAAAAAATAATATTATATAGGTTTCGATATATTATATATGGAAGTTAAAAATGAAACAATATTAATTCAATATAATAGGATATTTAATTTCTTTAAAAAAGATAAAAATAATGATACAAAAATCTTAGAAAGAGCTTTTAAAATGGCTTTTCAGGCGCATAAAAATTGTTATAGAAAATCAGGTGATCCCTATATATGTCATCCATTATCTGTTTCTGAAATATGTACATTTGAAATGGGATTAGATTTTACATCTGGAATATGTGCTATTTTACATGATTGTATTGAAGATACAAATATATCATTAGAAAATATTAAATCTGTTTTTGGTGAAGAAAAATCTAATATAATTGATGGTTTGACAAAAATAAAAAATATTATTAAAAATCCACAAAAATCTAATTGTATAGATAATTTTCGAAAATTAATGTTATCATTGGTAAAAGATTTAAGAGTTATCTTAATTAAGATAGCTGATCGTTTACATAATATGCGAACGTTACAATATATGCCAAGAGAAAAACAGTTAATTATTTCATATGAAACATTGCATATATATGCTCCTATAGCATGTAGAATGGGATTATATAATATAAAATCTGAATTAGAAGATTTATCAATGCAATATATCAATCGAAATGAATATAATTATGTTTCTTTTAAATTAAAGAAAATACAACGTGAATGTTATTCTCTGATTAAAGAATTTATTTATCCTATTAAAAAATCTTTAAAAGAGCAAAATATAGAATGTAAAATTATTGAAAGAACTAAATCCATATTTTCAATATGGAATAAAATGAAAAATAAAAATATATCTTTTTCAAATTTATATGACTTGTTTGCAGTAAGAATTATAATTAATAATTCTAAACATCCAAAAACTGATTGCTGGCGTGTTTATTCAATCATTACTGATCATTATTTCCCTAATCAAAATAGATTACGTGATTGGATATCAAATCCTAAAAGCAATGGATATCAATCATTGCATACAACTGTAAAAGGTTATAATAAATGGATTGAAGTTCAAATAAGAACTAAAAATATGAATGAAATAGCAGAAAGAGGTATTGCTGCTCATTGGAAATATAAAGAAAATAATAAAGATTCTACTATAGATAAATGGATTCATAAAGTACGAGATTTAATAAAAAAACCTATAAAAAATGAAAATTTGATTGATGAATTTAAAATGAATTTGTTTGAAGATGAAATTTTTGTGTATACCCCTAAGGGGGAACTTATTAAACTACCTAAAAGATCTATAGTAATAGACTTTGCATTTGAAATTCATACTGATATAGGCATGCATTGTATAGGCGCTAAAATAAATAACAAAATAGAATCTTTAAAATACGTTTTACAAAATGGAGATCATGTTGAAATTATTACTTCTAAAAAACAAAATCCTAATAAAGATTGGCTTAATTTTGTAATTACATCAAAAGCTAAAGATAAAATTCGTAATTTTCTGTTAATAAGTAGAAATAAAAACATTCAAATAGGGAAAAACAATTTACATTATCAAATGAATAAAATTAATATTAATATTAATCAAAACAATTTATACATGATTATGAAATATTATAATATTTTAAGTATTAATGATTTATATTGTAAATTTATTAATAAAAAGTATAATATTAATTCTGATATTAAACAATACGTTCAACAACATAATATTAAAAATAATATTTTAAAATATAATAAATATGATATAAACAAACGTAATCAATATTCTAAATCACTTATCTTAACAAAAAATGGATTTAACTTTTTAAATTATGAATTATCAAGATGTTGTAATCCAATACAAGGAAATTATATTTTTGGATTTATAACTTCTGATCACAGAATTAAAATTCATAAAACAAATTGTCTAAATTCTGTAAGATTATTTAATAAATATTTTTACAGAGTAATTAACATTAAATGGAAAAGTGACAAGAATATTAAATTTAATTTAAAATTACAAAATGAGCTATTAAATAAAAATGATTTATTTTATGAAATATCTAAATATATTTCTATTAATTTAAAAATTGTTGTAAATACTAAATTTGCATCTTATAATAAAGATGGTAAAATTAATAGTATAATATCATTAAATGTTAATAATGACAAATCATCTAATGAAATAGAAAAAAAGATTAAGCTTATTAATGGAATATATTATGTTAATAGAATATGTTGATTTATTTTTCATTTTGTATATTATATTATAAAAATATTATTTCAATATTATATTCATAATTACAATAATATAACATGACAAACAATAATAAAGGTAAAATAGTTAAAATTATTGGGCCAGTAGTGGATGTTGCATTTAATTCAAATGATCATTTACCCAAAATTAATGATGCATTATTAGTACATATTAATTCTAAAAAGAATAAATATATAACATTAGAATGCCAACAACATATAGGAGAATGCACTGTTAGAACAATTTCTATGGATACTACAGATAATCTTAGCCGAGGTATGGATGTTATAAACACTTGTAAGTCTATTCAAGTACCAATTGGTACTCCAGTTAGGGGTAGATTGTTTAATGTAGTAGGTAATACTATTGATGGTATAG
>CP063811.1:439728-466309 GCA_022818785.1 Bacteroides sp. | reverse complement strand
AAAAAAATGTTGCATATAGTTCTATTCATAGTGAATCTCCAGCTTTTTCAGATATATCAACAGATATAGAAATTTTATATACTGGTATCAAAGTAATAGATCTATTATCCCCGTATCAAAAGGGAGGTAAAATTGGATTATTTGGTGGGGCGGGTGTTGGTAAAACAGTTCTTATAATGGAATTAATTAATAATATAGCCAAAGTTTATTCTGGATTTTCTGTTTTTACTGGTGTAGGAGAACGTACTAGAGAAGGTAATGATTTATTACGTGAAATGATAGAATCTAAAGTAATTGATTATGGAGAGGAATTTTACAGTAAAATGAAAAAAGGAATATGGGATGTTAATTCCATTGATAAAGAAAAATTACAAAAATCTAATGCTACCCTTATATTTGGACAAATGAATGAATCACCAGGAGCAAGATCTAGAGTAGCACTATCTGGACTTACAATAGCTGAATATTTTAGAGATGTAAAAAATGAAAAAAATAATAATGATATATTATTTTTTATAGATAATATATTCAGATTTACCCAAGGTGGATCAGAAATATCAGCTTTATTAGGAAGAATGCCTTCTGCAGTTGGATATCAACCAACATTGGCTACTGAAATGGGAAAAATGCAAGAAAGAATTTCATCTACAAAAAATGGATCTATAACATCAATACAAGCTATTTATGTTCCTGCTGATGATATTACAGATCCGGCACCTGCAACAACTTTTTCTCATTTGGATGCTACAACTGTATTAAGTCGTAAAATAGCTTCATTAGGTATATATCCATCAATTGATCCTTTAGATTCTTCTTCAAATATCTTGTCACAAGATATTATAGGTGAAACACATTACAATTGTGCTCAAAATGTAAAAAAGATAATTCAAAAAAGCAATGAACTTCAAGATATAATTGCCATATTAGGAATGGATGAATTATCTGAAGAGGATAAAACAACAGTTTATAGAGCTAGAAAAATTCAGAAATTTTTATCTCAGCCATTTAATACTGCAGAACAATTTACGGGTATAAAAGGGAAAATTGTTAATATTAAAGATACTATTAAAGGATTTAATATGATTATAAATGGAGATATGGATAAATATCCTGAGCATGCATTTAATTTAAAAGGTACTATAGAAGATGTAATAGAACATGGGAATCAACTATTATCAAATTAATAATAATGAATTTAGAAATTTTATTACCATTTAAAAAAATCGAATATAATAATATTAAATATATTACTGTTCCTGGAGAAAAGGGATATTTTAGTATTTATCAAAATCATTCTAATATTATTGCAATAATAGGAGTAGGAATATTAAAGATCAAATATGATAACAATATTTTTGTTAATTATGAAGTAAATTTTGGAATATTAAAAGTATGTAAAAATCAGATTATGATATCTGTAAATAGTTTATATAAAAAAAATGATACATAATAATAAAGTTATATTATACATATTAGATGGATGGGGGATAGGTGAAAAAATAAATAATAATGCTATATACATGGCTAAAACGCCATTTTATGATTATTTATATAAAAATTATCCTAATTCTACTTTAAAAACACACGGACAACATGTAGGATTACCTAATGATCAATTTGGTAATTCAGAGGTAGGTCATATGAATATAGGGTCAGGAAGAGTAATTGATCAAGATTTAGTTAGAATTAATAATTCTATTAAATATAACGAGTTAATTTATAATGAAAGCTTAATCAATATTATATCATTAATTAAAAATCATAACAAAAAATTGCATATATTAGGTTTAGTATCTGATGGAGGAGTGCATTCTCATATAAATCATTTAATAGCAATTTTAAAAATTTTAAAAAAAAATGATATATCTGATCATGTATATATACATGCAATAACAGATGGAAGAGATAATAATCAATACAGCTCTTTAAAACATATTCAACGTATTCAATATATATGTAAAAATACAGTAGGTAAATTATCTACTGTTATGGGTAGATACTATGCTATGGATAGAGATAAAAAATGGGAACGTACTAAAATAGCTTATGACGCTTTAGTATATGGCAAGGGCCATTTAACAAATAATTTTATTGAAAGCATTAAAAATTCTCATTCAAATGGAAAAACAGATGAATTTATATTGCCATTAATTAAAAATAATGAAGGATATCCTTTATCTACTTTAAATAATAATGACATAGTCTTATCTTTTAATTATAGAACTGATCGTACTCGACAGATTACTGAAGTATTGACGCAAATTCCTGTTAATAAAATGTTGCCCTTGAAATTAAATTACTATACAATGACATGTTATAATGATACATACAAAAACATTAACATTATTTTTCCTAAAAAAAATGTTCCAATGACTCTAGGAGAAGTTTTATCACAAAATAATATGACACAATTACGTATAGCTGAATCTGAGAAATTTCCTCATGTCACATATTTTTTTTCAGGGGGGATACATAATGCTTTTATAAAGGAAGATAGAGTATCAATATCGTCTCCTGCAGTAAAGAGTTATGATTTAATACCTCAAATGAGTATATCAAATCTCGAAAAAAAATTATCATATTCTATTAATAGTAATAAATACAATTTTATATGCGTTAATATAGCAAATCCAGATATGGTTGGTCATACAGGAAATTTTCATAGTACTGTAAAAGCAATAGAACATGTTGATTCATTTTTAGAAAAATCAATTAAAAATGCTATAAAATGTTTATATACAATACTAATAATTAGTGATCATGGAAATGCTGAATATATGTTTGATTTAAATAGTAAAATGTCTAATACTACGCATACTTGTAATTTGACACCATTAATCTTATTACATAATGATGCTAAACATATTGAATCAGGTAGATTATGTGATATAGCACCTACTATATTAAAAATCATGAATTTGAATATACCTTTTGAAATGAAAGGTAATATACTTATTAAGTAAATGTCTTTAATATTGAATAACAATATAAACAACTTATTTAAAATTGGTTTATGGAAAATAGAATCATCTGACAATATAGATTTGCAAGATTTAAATTTAAATAAAAATCAGTATGCGACATATAAAAATATTAATAATTATAAAAGAAAAATTGAATGGCTTACAAGCAGATTTTTAATAAAATTAGTTTTAAATAGTAATCATTTGTTTAATTTATTGTTTACAGATAAAAATGGAAAATTATATTTTATAGATAGCACATATAATATATCAATCAGTCATTCAAAATATTATATAATTGTAATTATAAGTAAACAATATCAAATTGGAATTGATATTGAAGTAATAAATTATAATAATAAAATAAATTCTGTAAAAAAATTTTTAAATAAATATGAATTTTTAATGTTAAAAAATATAAATATTTTACATTTTTATTTATACTGGACCGTAAAAGAATCAATATATAAATGCTATAGTAATTTGATAAAATCATTGAAAAATGATATTACATTAATAAAAGGTAATTTATCTATTTTGGGTTTTATAAATGCAAAAATCGAAAATTATAATTTTTATGTAAAGAGTTATTATATAATATTTTCAGACTGTATTATTGCATTATGTATAAATAATTATAATTATGAAAAGCACTTATAACTATTTATATTTGTATAATTCTAATTTTTTTCTTTTAAAGAAAAACTTTTTTTTTACAAAAAAAAGTTTTAAATAAATATTAATTGAATGGGGAAGTTTATTTCTGATAAAAACATTAATTTTTCAAAGTGGTATAATGATATAGTCATTAAAGCAGATTTAGCTGAACATTCTGATATAAGAGGATGTATGATTATTAAACCATATGGTTATGCTATATGGGAGAAAATAAAGGCTGTTTTAGATAATATGTTTAAAAAAACAGGACATTTAAATGCATATTTTCCTTTGTTAATTCCTAAGTCATTCTTATCAAAAGAATCTAAGCATATAGATGGATTTGCTAAAGAATGTGCTGTAGTAACTCATTCTAAATTAAAAAGTATTAATAATGAAATATTAATAGATGATAATTCTAAATTAAAAGAAGAATTAATCATAAGACCTACATCAGAAACTTTAATATGGCACACATATAAAAAATGGATAAAATCTTATAAAGATCTTCCATTATTAATTAATCAATGGTCTAATGTAATTAGATGGGAAATTAGAACAAGATTATTTTTAAGAACTTCAGAATTTTTATGGCAAGAAGGCCATACAGCACATGCCTCTTCTGAAGAGGCTATTCAAGAAGCTATTTTAATGAGAAATATATATAATGATTTTATTAAAAATTGGATGGCAATAGAAACAATAATGGGCATTAAAACACCTAAAGAAAGATTTGCAGGAGCTATAGAAACTTATTGCATAGAAGGTTTAATGCAAGATAAAAAATCTTTACAAATGGGAACTTCACATTTTTTAGGTCAAATATTTTCTAAAGCATTTGATGTAAAATTTTTGGATCAAAATAATAATAATAATTATGTATGGTCAACATCATGGGGGGTATCTACAAGACTTATGGGCGCATTAATCATGTCTCATTCTGATGATAAAGGACTTGTATTGCCTCCTAAATTAGCACCTTGGCAAGTAGTTATAATACCAGTATATGATAATGATCTTATATTTAATAAGATATCCCATTTAGCGAATAATATAATGGAAAAATTGAATAAGGTTAATATAACAAGTATATATGATAACAAAAAATATCATAGACCAGGATTTAAATTTTCTCATTATGAATTAAAAGGTGTACCTATCAGAATTACAATAGGCCCTAATGATCTTCAAGACAATACTTTAGAAATATTTAGAAGAGATACTAGAAAAAAAATGACTATTTATAAAGAAGAATTAATTTCTACAATAGAAAATTTATTAAAAGAAATACAAAGCAATTTATATAAACGTAATAAAAATCATATGATAAATAATACTCATTTTGTAGATAATTATGATGATTTAAAAAAAACTTTAAATAGTAAAGGAGGTATGATAATGTCTTATTGGGATGGATCTCAAGAAATTGAAAATAAAATAAAAAACGAAACCCAAGCTAGTATTATATGTATAGCTGATAATAAAGAAAAATTATCTGGAAAATCAATAATTAGTAAAGTTAAATCAAATAAGAGAGTTTTATTTGCAAAATCGTATTAAATAATGAAAACTAATTCTAGTTATAATAACACTATCAAAAGTATATTCTTTAATATAATTCTACCTAAGAAAATGTATATATTTATAGGTATTGTATTAATTACAATTAATAAAATATGTAGTTTAATAATACCGGGATCTAGTAAATATATAATAGATGTTGTAATTCCTAATAAAAATATAAAAATGTTAAAATTAATAATTTTATTAGTAGTTATAGCAATATTAATACAAGCCATATCTTCATTTTTATTAACTAAAATATTAAGTGTTAATGCACAAAAACTTATATATGAATTAAGAATATCTCTTTTAAATAAGATTTTACAACTACCAATAAGTTTTTTTCATAGTAATACATCAGGATCATTAATATCGAGAATTATTAATGATGTTGAAGGTGCTAAAAATTTTATAGGGACTGGATTGGTATATATCATAGGAGGATTTTTCAATATAATAATATGTTTTATTCTATTATTTAGAACTAATCATTTGATGGCTCTATATGTATTAATACCTATTATAATATTTTTTGTTATTTCATTAAAATCTTTTATCTATATAAGACCTATTTTTAGAGAAAAAAATATTTTGAAATCTAAAATGACAAGTCGTTTAAATGAAACTTTAAATGGTATAAATGTTATTAAATGTTTTAATGCAGAAAATCATGAAATATCATTTTTTAAGAAACATGTAATAAATCTATTCAATAATGTAAAAAAATGTTTACTTATTACATCAATAATTAGTAATATAATAACAGTAGTAATAGGATTGTCACTTGTAATGATTATGGGATTTGGTAGTTATTTGATCATTAATGATAAAATGACATTAGGGGATTTCATTTCATTTACCATGTATTTAGGATTTATGATAACTCCTATGATTCAAATTAGTAGTATAGGTAGTCAAATTACTGAATCTATAGCAGGTCTCGATAGAGTAGAAGAAATAATGGATATTACTGTTGAAAACAATAATAAAAAATATAAAATAAATAATATTAAAGGGGAAATACATTTTAAAAATGTATCATTGAGTTATGATAATAAAATAATTTTAAATAATATATCTTTTTACATACCAACTAATGCTACTACTGCATTAGTTGGTGCATCAGGAGCTGGCAAAACAAGTATCGCTTATATGATAGCAGGGCTTATATTGCCAACTAAGGGAAATATATATATAGATGGTAATAATTTAAAAGATATTGATTTATATCATTATAGAAAATACATTGGTGTAGTGCTTCAAAATGATTTTTTATTTGATGGCACTATAAAAGATAATATAAAACTTGCTAACGTAAATGCATCAAACAAAGATATTGATAACGCATTGCGTTTATCATATGTAGATCTATTTTTAGATAAATTACCTAATGGCATTAATACTATAATTGGTGAAAGAGGTAGTAAATTATCTGGAGGCCAAAGACAAAGAATATCAATAGCTAGAGCTATATTAGCAAATCCTAAAATTAATATTCTAGATGAAGCTACTTCGTCATTAGATACATATAATGAATTTTTAATTCAAAAAAGTTTATCAAATTTAAAATATAATAAAACTACTATAGTAGTAGCACATAGATTGGCTACAGTTAAATCAGCAGATCAAATAATTGTTATAGATAGCGGAAAAGTTATTGAACAGGGAGATCATGATTTACTCATGAAAAATAAAGGTCAATATTATAAATTATTTACTTATCAAAGTACTATATAGTTTATTTATTTATTATGCATCCATTTTTTTTTAGATAAAAGATAGTCTTTAGTTTCTATATTGTTATTATCTTTTATGCAACAGTCTACAGGACATACAGCAGCACATTGTGGTTCTTCATGAAATCCTACACATTCTGTACATTTTTCGGGAACTATATAATATAAATCATTGGATATAGGATTATGCATAACATCACAATCAATCTTATTTCCATTTATACTATCATTTATGCTAGATAAAGAAGTACCTTTCGAGTAATTCCAAGAAATATTTCCCTCATATATTGCATTATTAGGACATTCTGGTTCGCAAGCCCCACAATTTATACATTCATTGGTAATTTTTATAGACATATCTGTTTTAAAATATTAAATAGTACCAGCTGGAATCGAACCAGCGACACAAGGATTTTCAGTCCTTTGCTCTACCTACTGAGCTATGGTACCTAATATACTATTTTGCGTATAATTTTTCAACTTGAAATAGAACTTTTTTATTAGTTATTTTTTCAAATAATATAAAAGATTTATTTATAATATCTCCCTTTTTTAAAAAATCCATTTTACCAATTTCATCCCAATCATCAATAGGATTTAAATTTAAAACTTTAAATATTTTCAAAGAAGTAAAAGGTAAAAAAGGTCTAGATATTATAATTAAATTAACTACCAGATTAATGCTAATATTTAATATTGTGCATGCCCTATTATAATCTGTCTTTAACAAATTCCAAGGTTCAGTTTCATTTAAATATTTATTACCTAATTTTGCTATTTTCATCATTTCTTTCAATGCATCTCTAAAGTAAAATTTTTCTATTAAAAAAGCAATTTTGTTTTTAAATGAAATTATCTTATTAAAGATTTCTTTATCAAGAGAATTTATTTTAGATATCTTAGGAATACAATTATTGAAATTATTGTTAATAAAAACGATAACTCTATTTATATAATTTCCATAAATAGCTATTAATTCGTTATTAACATGTTTTTGAAATTTTTCCCATGTAAATTCACTGTCTTTATTTTCAGGCAATAATGATGTTATAACATATCTTAACATATCCTCTCCATTAGGAATATCCTTAACATATTGATGTATCCAAACTGCATGATTATTTGATTTAGAAATTTTTTTGCCCTCTAATGTCATAAACTCATTAGATGGTATATTATATGGCAATATATAATTATCATCACAAGATTTTAATATTATAGGAAAAATTATAGTATGAAAAAATATATTATCCTTACCTATAAATTGTATCAATTTAGCATTTTTTGATTTCCAAAAAATTTCCCAGTTTTCATTATTATATATTCCCCATTGTATAGTTGCAGATATATATCCTATGGGCGCATCTAGCCATACATATAATTTTTTGTTAGTATAATTTTTAATTGGAACCTCAATTCCCCAATTAAGATCTCTAGTAACAGAACGTGCTTTTAATCCAATATCTAGCCAACCTTTGCATTGAGTATAAATATTTTTTTTCCAAAAATCTTTTTTACTATTTATCCATTTTTCTAGCCATTCTTGCCATAATTCTAAATTGAGATATAAATTTTTTGTTTTTCGTATACTAGGTTTAGTATTGGATAATATCGAATTAGGATTAATTAAATCTGTACTACTAAAAGTAGTACCACATTGTTCGCATTGATCCCCATATGCTTTGATGTTATCACAATTAGGACATTTACCAATAATATATCTATCAGCTAAAAATTGGTTATATTGAATATCATAATATTGGTAACTATCTTTGGCAATTAAATTATTATTATTAAATAATTTGATGAATATCTTTTTTGCAAAATCATGATGTAAAGGAGAAGAGGTACGATAGTATATATCAAAAGATATACCAATTGATTGAAAAGATTTTTTATTTAAATTATGATATTTATTAATTAAATCATTAGGATTTGATTTTTCTATATTAGATTGAATTGTGATAGCTGCCCCGTGTTCATCACTCCCTGATATAAATAAAACTTTATTATCTTTATGCATTCTTAAATATCTTACATAAATATCGGCAGGAAGGTATGCTCCTGCAATATGACCTATATGTATAGGTCCATTAGCATATGGCAAAGCAGCTGTAACAGTATAAATATTTTTTTTAATCATAAATTCTTATCTTATATTAAGATTAACAACATATTGTATAATTTCGTCTTTGTTATATTTTATGTCTCCATTGATGATAGCTTGTTTAATTTTATTTTGAATATTACCAATTATTTTACTTTCTTTTAAAGATTTTAATTTCATTATTTCATCTCCTGTTATAGGAGATTTCCATAATGAAATTGAATCATATTTCATAATATGATGAATTTTTGTTTTTAAAATTTTTATCTTTTTATAAAATATTATTGATTGATTAATTTTTGTTTTAAACAAAAGCATTGTATACTTTATAATATCTCCATAATCTAATATTAATTCACGAATTATATAATCTTCAATGTTATTTTTTAATATAAACATAATATTTAAGTATGAAAAAATTATTCTATAAACAAATTTCATATTATTCTTTTTAGGTAATTTTAAATTACTAAATATATCTGATATAATATTATATATATATTTGCGAGACAATAAATTTTTTTTATCATATAAAATAATATCATGCAATAAAAAAGCCCATATAAACCATATATCATTGGTTTTATTAGAAATAAAATCTATATTTTTTAGTTTCGAATTTAAAATATCTTTTACACAGTCAATATTAATTAATGATTTAGATTTAAAAAATATCATTTTGAATAATTCAGTTTCAATCAAATATTTAATTCCTATTGATGGTTTATTTGTTAATAATATTTTATTAAATTCATCAATAATCCTTTCTATTGATACTATCAATATTCTATTTTTATTTAATTTAATTGATTTTAAAGAATTGTTAGATATTTTAAAATTTATTTGACTAGCTATTCTAATAGCCCTTATCATTCTTAATGGATCGTCAGAATATGTTTTATTCGCATCAATAGGGGTTCTAATAATATTTTTTTTAATATCATTAATCCCTTTAAAGGGATCTATAATGATGCCAAAATCATCATTATTTAAAGAAAATGCTATAGTATTAATAGTAAAATCTCTTCTCTTTTGATCTTCATAAAGATTACTTTTTTTAATCAAAGGATTTCTAGAATTAATATTATAAGACTCTTGTCTAGCTTCTACAAACTCTATTTTAAAGCTGTTATAAGTTAGTAAAAATGTACCAAATCTTTTATATGATTTCATTTTCTTTTTTAGAAAATTAGATAATTTTTTAATAAAATTATAAGTATTATCAATTATAACAATATCAATATCATTGGATTGTTTAGAGAGTAAAAAGTCACGTATAAAACCTCCAATCAAATATATTTTACTGTTTGTTATTGATGCTATAAATGATATTATAGATATAATTTCTATTTTAGAAATATTATTTTTTAATTCTGATAAGGATTTTAATAGTATATCATTAGAATAATTTTTATGCATACTATCTTAGTGTTGAATTTAAAATTACTTTTGAATTAGTTTCTTGATTCTTTTTTTTTATTATTAAAGCACATGGTATATTATATGTACCTGAAGAAAATTTTTTTGAATAATTACCAGGTATTACCACTGAATTAGGAGGAATATATCCATTATATTCGATATTATTTGAAACATCAATAATTTTAGTTGATGATGTTATAACGACATTAGCTCCTATAACAGAAGAATGGCCTATTCGAACACCTTCAACTATAATTGATCTAGATCCAATAAAGCAATTATCTTCTATTATAACAGGATTATTTTGAATAGGTTCTAAAACTCCTCCTATACCAACTCCACCACTAATATGTACATTTTTCCCAATTTGTGCACATGATCCAATAGTAGCCCAAGTATCAATCATAGTATTGTCATCTACATAAGCTCCTATATTAATAAAACTAGGCATTAATATTACATTATTACCAATAAAAGATCCATATCTAACAATAGACAATGGAGTATTCCTTATATTATTTTCAAAATAATTGTTTTTTAAAGGTATTTTATCATTAAATGTAATATCTCCCATATTAATTTCATATTTTTTGTTTATTTTGAAATATAATAATATGGATTTTTTTATCCATTTATTTAAAATCCATAAATTGTTAATATTATTAGATATTCTAATTTTACCTTTATTTAATAATTCTATAACAAGATTAATACTTTTACATTCATCAAATGAATATTTATTTAAAGTATTTAAATCTATTTTATCAATAATTTTTTTTAAATTTTTATAATTCATATTATTATAATTGGAATTTAGTGTATTTTTAAATATTTATATAACAAAATTAACCCAATAAAATGAAATTATCAGAATTTAATTTTAAAGTTCCAAAAAATTTAATAGCATTAAATCCTACTAATGAAAGGGATGAATCTAAATTAATGATAGTAAATAGAAAAGATAATACTATAAAACATGAAATATTTAAAAATATTATTAATTATTTTAATAAAGATGATGTCATAATATTTAATGATACCAAAGTCTTTTCAGCTAGAATGTATGGCACAAAAGAAAAAACAACTGCTGAAATAGAAGTTTTTTTATTAAGAGAACTTAATAAAAAAGAAAAACTATGGGATGTACTAGTTAATCCTGCCAGAAAAATAAGAGTTGGCAACAAAATATATTTCAATACTAAAACTGAATATGAATTGTCTGCTGCTGTTATTGATAATACAACATCTAGAGGTAGAACTATAAAATTTATTTTTGATGGTAGTGATGAAGAATTCAAAAAGATAATTAATAGTATTGGAGTCCCTCCCTTGCCAGATTATATTAGCAAATATAGATCTGTTACATCTGATGATTATTTAAGATATCAAACTTTATATGCTGATAAAGAAGGATCTGTAGCAGTTCCCAGTGCTGGATTACATTTTAGTAATACTCTATTAAAAAGATTAGAACTTAGAGGAGTGATATTTGCTAATATTACTTTACATATTGGAATAGGAACTTTTAAATCTGTTGAAGTAGAAGATTTATCTAAACATAAGACTTATTCTGAAAAATATTATGTATCTGATAAATGTGTTAATATTATTAATAATGCATCAAAAAATAACAACATATGCATTGTAGGGGTTAGCACTATGAAAGCTATAGAATCTTCTATATCCGCTAGTAATAATTTGAAATTTTCTGATGGATGGACAAATAAATTTATTTTTCCACCTTATAATTTTAACATTGCTAATTCAATGATAACAAATTTTCATCCCCCTAAATCATCATTATATATTATGGTTTCAGCTTTTGGAGGTTATGAATTGATCAAAAAAGCCTATGCAATAGCTATCAAAGATAATTATAGATTCTATAGTTATGGAGATGCAATGCTTATTATATAAGTAATGAATTTAATATTCGTCTTCATTAAAAAAGAAATCTTCTTTTGTTGGATAATCTGGCCATATTTCTTCAATATTTTCATATGGTTCATTTTCTTCTTCCAATTCTTGTAAATTTTCTATTACTTCATTAGGTGAACCTGATCTAATAGCATAATCTATTAATTCGTCTTTAGTTGCAGGCCATGGAGCATCCTCTAAATAAGAGGCAAGTTCTAGTGTCCAATACATATATATCTTTTATAAAAAAATTTATTGATGAATAATAATAATTAATATTATACTGTAATTTTTATTTATTACCTAATATAACTAAAATCATCATTAATAATATTAAAATCCAGGTAATAGTATCTAATATGTTATTAGTGTCTTTTATACTAATAAATTTAGTAGTATAATATCTTAATTCTTTTATTAATCCTGTATCTTTAGGATTTTGTATTAGTATTATTGCTATTAACAATAAGCTTATTAATAAAACTGTGATATTAATCATTATTTAATGATAATTAAAAATATTATTTTATATTTTAAAATATAGAAATAAAGATACTAATTTTACAATTTAGTATATAAATTAATATGCAAAATTAAATTTATTATGTTTAATACAATACAAAATAAAATAGAACAATCTCTTAAATTTATTAAAGGTAATCATAAAATTACTGAAATAAATATTGCTAAAACACTTAAAGAAATAAAAAAGGCATTAATAGAATCTGATGTATCTTATAAAACTTGTCAACATATAATTGACTCAGTCAAACAAAAAGCTATAGGGCTTAATTTAATAGATAATATCACTCCTGATCAATTTATAGTGAAAATTATTAAAGATGAATTAAAATTAATAATGGGTAATAAAATGAGCAATATTAGTATTAATAATACTCCTACAATAATATTATTATTAGGGTTGCAAGGAGTTGGAAAAACTACTTTTGCTGCTAAATTAGCTTTATGGATAAAAGATAATTATAATAAGAAAGTTACATTAATAGCTGCAGATATTCATAGACCAGCTGCTATAAAACAATTACAAATATTAGGAGAAAAAATTAATATACCAGTTTATTATGAAGATAATTCCAATAATGCCACAAATATTGTATTAAATTGTTTAAATAATCCCAAATACAAAAATGATGATATTTTTATTATAGATACTGCTGGAAGATTAGGAATTGATATAAAAATGACAAATGAAATAAATGATATAAAAAAACATGTTAAAATAGATGAAACTTTAATGATTGTAGATTCTATGAGTGGACAAAATGCTATAAATAATGCAAAAATTTTTAATGATGCTATAGGATTTACAGGTATTGTAATGACAAAACTAGATGGAGATAATAAAGGTGGAGCTACAATATCAATTGTGCATACTACTAATAAGCCTATAAAATTTATAAGCACTGGAGAAAAAATGTCTAATATAGATATTTTCTATCCTGATAGAATGGCATCCAGAATATTAGGAATGGGAGATGTTATTAGTTTGGTAGAAAAAGCACAAAAAATTTTTAAAAAAACACAAA
This sequence comes from Bacteroides sp., assembly GCA_022818785.1. Lineage (GTDB taxonomy): Bacteria > Bacteroidota > Bacteroidia. Next base: position 452,397 of record CP063811.1, on the reverse strand, counting down.
ATAAATCTTTGAAAGATGTTTTAAAGAATGATTTTAATATGAATGATTTTATGGGTTATATTAAGAAAATTAAAAGCATTGGTAATATAAAAGAATTAATTGGTTTTTTACCTAAAAATCATCATTTATCTTCTTTAAATCAAGATATAAATACTGATATTTTCAATAGTTTTGAAATTATCTATAATTCTATGACTGAAAAAGAACGCATAAATCCACTTAGAATTAATAAATTTAGAATTAATAAAATTTCCCAAGGATGCGGTAAAACAATTTTAGAAGTAAATAATATGTTAGAATACTTTCAAAGAAGTAAAAAAATTATAAATAATCTTAAAAAGAATAAATACAATACTAGTCAAATTTTAAATAAAATTAAAAAAAATATGTTTTAAAAAAAAATACAACCAAAAATATTTTTGGTTGTATTTTATATCTAATAATAAATAAATTACATCATTCCTCCCATACCAGGAGCACCTCCACCCATTGGCATGTTATTAGCTCCATTTTTGTTATCATCATTAGAATTATCATCTGCAATAACACATTCTGTAGTTAAAAACATAGAAGCAATAGACGCAGCATTTTCTAATGCAACACGAACAACTTTTTTAGGATCTATAACACCAGCATTAATTAAATTTTCATATTTATCCGTTCTAGCATTATATCCAAAGTCATCTTGGCCTAATTTTACTTTTTGAACAACAATTGAACCTTCTCCTCCAGAATTAAATACTATTTGACGTAAAGGTTCTTCCAAAGCTCTTCTAATAATATTTACACCAGTGTCTTCGTCTTTATTATCTGTTTTTACATGCTTTATAGCATTAATAGCTCTTATAAAAGCGACACCTCCACCTGCAACAATTCCTTCTTCAACAGCAGCTCTTGTAGCATGTAATGCATCATCAACACGATCCTTTTTTTCTTTCATTTCTACCTCAGTTGCAGCACCAACATATAACACTGCTACTCCTCCTGCCAGTTTAGCTAATCTTTCTTGAAGCTTTTCTTTATCATAATCTGAAGTAGTAGATTCTATTTGAGCTTTAATTTGATGTACACGTTCTTCAATATCTTTTTTATTTCCCATACCATTAACAATGGTAGTATTGTCTTTATCAACAATTATCTTTTCAGCTTGACCTAAATATGTTAAATCTGCATTTTCTAATTTAAATCCTCTTTCCTCAGAAATAACAGTTCCTCCAGTTAAAATAGATATATCTTCTAACATAGATTTACGTCTATCACCAAATCCAGGAGCTTTTACTGCAACAATTTTTAAAGATCCTCTTAACTTGTTTACTACTAAAGTAGCTAAAGCTTCTCCATCTACATCCTCAGCTATTATAAATATAGATTTGTTACTTTGTATAACCTTTTCTAAAATAGGAAGCAATTCTTTCATAGTAGAAATTTTCTTATCATATATTAAAATATATGGATTTTCAAGTTCTGCTTCCATTTTGTCAGAATTAGTAACAAAATAAGGAGATAAATATCCTCTATCAAATTGCATTCCTTCTACTACATCTACATATGTATCTGTACTTTTAGACTCTTCAACAGTAATTACACCTTCTTTTTTAACTTTATGCATAGCTTTAGCAATAAGATCACCTATTAAATGATCATTATTAGCAGATATAGTAGCTATTTGTTTTATTTTATTATTATCATTTCCAATGATAGATGTATTTAAATTAAAATTATTGATAACTTCTTTAACAGCTTTATCAATTCCTCTTTTTATATCCATAGGATTAGCTCCAGCAGTTACATTTTTTAATCCACTTGAAATAATACACTGTGCTAATAAAGTAGCAGTAGTAGTTCCATCACCTGCTATATCTGCAGTTTTAGAAGCTACTTCTTTAACTATTTGGGCACCCATATTTTCTAATGGATCTTTTAATTCAATTTCTTTTGCAACTGTTACACCATCTTTAGTAATTATTGGAGTTCCAAATTTTTTATCTATTATAACATTTCTTCCTTTAGGTCCTAAAGTAACTTTAACTGCATTAGCTAGCGCATCAACTCCTCTTTTAAGAGCATCACGAGCTTCCATATCGTATTTAAGTTGTTTTCCCATAATTAATTTATAATTTATAATTTTTGAAATTTATTATATTATTGCATATATATCAGATTCACGCATTATTAGGTATTCTTTCCCATCAATTTCTATTTCAGTTCCAGAATATTTTCCATATAATACAATATCTCCTATTTTTACAGTTAATGGATCATCTTTTTTTCCTCCACCAACTGCTACGACATTTCCTTTTTGTGGTTTTTCTTTTGCCGTATCAGGTATTATAATTCCTGAAGAAGTTTGTTGCTTTGCAGGAGAAGCTTCTATAACTACTCTATCTGCAAGAGGTTTAATTTTTAACATTTTAATTATTTTTTTAAAATTTAACAATTAATAAAATACAATCATTTTTTATGCCAGAAAAAATGAATATAACATATGTATATAATAAAAGTGTTTTTCTATATAAAAAACATATATTTGAATTATTGACATATATATTATATAATACTGACATAATATCATATATTATGATAATATATAAATTTTTTTTATCTCATAAAATTAAATAAAATGTTAAAAATAGGTATTAATGGAATAGGAAGAATAGGAAAAGCAGTTTTCAGAGAGATTATAGATAATAGGCATGATGTTACAATAGTAGGCATAAATGACTTATATAATGTAGAAGATATCCTATATTATTTAAAATATGATTCTATATATGGTAAATTAAATCACAATATTTCGGTTGAAAACAATTATTTATTGGTAAATAATCATAAAATACGTGTTACTAATAAAAAAAATCCTCAAAATATTAATTGGAAAGATGTAGACGCATCTGTTATTATAGAGTCTACTGGAATGTTTTTAACAAAGCAATTATCCGAATTACATATTAAATCAGGTGCTAAAAAAGTTATAATGTCAGCACCATCAAAAGATAATACTCCTATGTTTGTTATGGGTGTAAATCATGATGACTACAATTTAAAATATGATATTATATCAAATGCTTCTTGTACAACAAATTGTATTGCTCCTATAGCCAAAGTTATACATGATAATTTTATTATAAAAGAAGGATTAATGTCTACTGTTCATGCATCTACTAATACACAAAATTTGTTAGATGTTTTATCTAAAAAATCTAGATTAAATAGATCTTCATTATTAAATATTATACCTCATTCTACAGGAGCAGCTATTGCTCTTGGCAAAGTCATTCCTGAATTAAGCAATAAAATTACAGGAATATCATTTAGAGTTCCTATAGGAAATGTTTCTTTATTAGATTTTAATATAAAAACAGAAAAATCAACATCATATGATGAGATAAAATATAAGATAAAAGATGCATCTAAATCTTATTTACATAATATATTATCCTATGTAGAAGATAGTATAGTATCTCAAGATATATTAAAAGATCCTAGAATTTCTATATTTGATGCTAATGCCGGTATGCAATTAAATAAAAACTTTTTTAAAATAATAGCATGGTATGATAATGAATATGGATATGCAAACAAATTAATAGATTTAGGATTATATATATATAAAAAATTGTAATTATAATATATTATTATTATCTTAAGACTATGGATAGTTTTAATTTTTCATCTAGCTCCTGTTAATATTCTCCAGGTCTGGAAAGAAGCAAAGATATTCGGTTGAGCAGAGTGATTTTGTTAATACTATCCTAAAACAGGATTGCATTTGTTATACCTCCATTTATAGGGTTTATTTTAAATTTTTTAATAAATTTTGATTTTTTAAGATATTTATGAACAATACTTTGCATTGTACCATTTCCTATTCCATGTATAATACTTATATGTTTAATATCATTAACTACTGCCATATCTATATAATTTAAAATTTTATTTATAGCATCTTCTTTTCCTAAACATTGGTGTAAATCTATGTAATTTTTGTAATTTTTATTAAAAAATATTGCTTTAGTTGAATAATGCTTTAATTGTTTGTAATTACTAGGATAGCAATTAATAATTGCATTATATTTAACTATAATTTTTACATTATTATATTGTACTATAATATTTTTCTTATTTAAAGATATTATAAATCCTTCAATATTATTTTTTAATATGATTTTATCGCCTATTAACAGTTTTTTTCTCATAAAATTCATAATATATTTATTTTTTTATATATTCTCTAAATGAATATTCAGAATTAAAAATATATTCACTGACTAATTTCCATTTTTTTTCTTTTATTTTAGGGAAAAAAGTATCTCCTATATAATTTTTTTTAATAAATGTAATATATAATTTATCGACTATATCAATAGTTTGATAATAAATTTGAGATCCTCCTATAATAAATATTTTATCATATTTTTTTATAAAGTCTAACATATCTTTTATATTAGTGAAAATTAAACAATTTTTGGCTAAAAAGTGCTTATTTCTACTTAAAATTATATTGACTCTGTTGATTAGAGGTTTTGTTAATAATGATTCATAGGTTAATCGACCCATCACAACTACTCCATTTTTAGTAATATTTTTAAAGAAAATTCTATCTTGTTTTATATTCCATACAATAGTATTTTTGAATCCAATAGTATTATTTATACTAATAGCTGCTATAATCGATAATGTCATTTTAATATAAATTATAAATAAATATAATATTAATTTTAATAATTTAAAGTAATGTATAATATCATATTGCAAGATTGGAGATATATTGAATATTTAATATCTTTAAAAAGACAAGAAAATATTTTTAATAAGAAATTATATTATAAAAAATTATATCATAGGTATACGCTAGAAAATTATATAATTTTTTGTGAGCATAATCATGTTTATACATTAGGCAGTAATGGGAATATTTCTAATTTATTAGTTGATTTAAAACAATTAAATGATGAAAATATTAAAATATATAATCTTAAAAGAGGAGGAGATATTACATATCATGGACCAGGACAATTAGTTTGCTATTTAATATTAGATTTAGAACTATTTCAAATAAATTTACATCAATATATTAGAATAATTGAAAAAAGTGTAATATTAACTCTTCAAGAATATAATATTTCTTGTAAAATAATTAATAATTTTACTGGAGTATGGACTATAAATAATAAAAAAATATGTTCTATAGGTATTTATTGTAGAAGGTGGATAACAATGCATGGTTTTTCAATTAATATTAATAATGACAACAAATATTTCGATAATATAATTGCATGTGGTATTAACAATATTAAAATGACTTCTATAAGCAGTGAAATAAAACGTAATATAAATATTGATAATTTTAAAAAAAAATTACTGTATAATTTTTATAAATTATTATGTAATCGTAATCTAAATACAAGCTATTTCTTTTAAAAGAATATAACTATGAATGATACACCTATAATAAAACAATATTTAAAAATAAAAAATGAATATCCTAATATGATTCTATTATTTAGAATAGGGGATTTTTATGAAACTTTTAATGAAGATGCAATAAAAATTTCTAATATTTTAAATATTGTTTTAACAAAACGTAATAATGGTATAAAAGGACCTATACCATTAGCAGGATTTCCATATCATTCTTTAAATAATTATTTACCAAAAATAATACAATCAGGTAATAAAGTTGCTATTTGTGAGCAATTGGAAAATGCACAAAAAGGGAAAAATATCATAAAAAGAGGTGTTACAGAAATTATAACACCTGGAATTGCATTTAATGATTTAATATATGATAAAAACAATTATTTGTCATGTATATATGCTAAATCCTTAGATTATAATATTATTGGTATGTCTTTAATAGATATTTCAACAGGTGAATTTTTTATATATCAAGGAAGCAAAAAATCTATACATAATTTATTAGATATTTATAATCCTAATGAAGTTTTAGTAAACAGTATATCTAATAAAATTATAAATGATATTCATATTAAAAATTTTTATGTTGAAAAAATTGATGATTGGTTATTTAATTATCACAATTGTATTAAAATATTATTAAGTCATTTTAAAACAACATCTTTATGTGGATTTGATATAAATGAAGGTAAAACAAAAGAAGCTATAATAGCAGCAGGAGTATGTTTGAATTATATTTATAAAAATAATTGTAATAATATAACACATATTTCTAATATTTTTTATTTAAATGATAGTAAATATGTTTATATAAATGATTTTACATTGAAAAATTTAGAAATATTATATTCTAATAGTGGTGAATCTAAAACTTTATATCATGTTATAAATAAAACCCAATCAGCAATGGGTGCTAGAATGTTAAAAAAATGGCTAATAAGACCTCTCATTGATATTAAATCAATTCAAAGTAGGAATAGTATAGTTGAATTGATCATAAAAAATGATAATTTAAGAAAAAAATTAAAAAAATATATATTTGATATCAAAGATTTAGAAAAATTATCTGCTAAAATTTCTTTGAAAAAAGTTAATATTCAAGAACTAATGCATTTGTGTAATCAATTAAGATATGTTGATAATATATATAAAATATGCAAAAAAATAGATAACATACATTTACAAAATGTAATAAAAAATATAGTTAATTGTGATAATATTATAAATATAATTGAAAATAATATATACTTTAATGAATTAAATAATATATCTTCATTTAATACAATTATTAAAATAAACGTTTATCCTCATTTAGATTTATTAAAAAATCAAATTAATGAACTGCAAAATAAAATATTACAATTAGAAAAACATGAAAGTAAAATATCTAAAATAGATAATCTTAAAATTGATAGAAACAATATAATAGGTTTTTTTATAGAGATTAATAATTCCTCTAAGAATCATAAAATACCTGCAGAATGGTTTTGTAAACAAACATTAAAATATAAAAGTAGATATATTTCTAAAGAATTAAAAGATATAGAATTAAAAATTAATTATTTAGAGAATAAAATATCTATAATGGAATCCCATATTTATGATGATATTTTAAATAAAATAATAAAAAATATCAATAAAATACAAAAAAATGCATTAATTGTTGCTACAATAGATGTTTTATTATCATTTAGTATTATTGCTGTAGAAAAAAATTATATTAAACCTAATATCAATGATAAAGGTATAATTGATATTAAAAAAGGCAGACATCCAATTATAGAAGAGTATTTATCACCAGATAAAACATATATTGAAAATGATATTTATATTGATAATTATAATAAACAAATATTAGTTATTACTGGACCAAATATGTCAGGCAAATCAGCTATTTTAAGACAAACTGGTATTATAGTATTAATGGCTCATATAGGTAGTTTTGTACCAGCAAAATATGCTGATATATCATTAACTGATAAAATATTTACAAGAGTAGGCGCAAGTGATAATATTGCATTAGGCTCTTCAACTTTTATGGTAGAAATGCAAGAAACAGCTAGTATAATTAATAATATGTCAAATAAAAGTTTAATACTTTTAGATGAAATTGGAAGGGGGACTAGCACTTATGATGGTATATCTATTGCTTGGTCAATAATTGATTATATACACAATAATAACAAAAATATTTTTCCAAAAACATTATTTGCTACTCATTATCATGAACTAGGATTAATAGCTAGATTTTGTAAAAGAATTCATAATTATAATGTCAATGTAAAAAAAATAGAAAATAATATATTTTTTTTATATAAACTAGTTCCTGGTGTTATTAAGCATAGCTTTGGGATTAATGTTGCTTATATGTCTGGAATGCCCAAAACAATAGTAGACAATTCTTATAAGATATTATCTATATTAGAAAAAAATAATAGCGAAATAAAAATTAATTTACCTATAAAGGGTACAAAATATAATTTACAGTTTTTTATATGTAAAATATATCATTTCTTAGTAAAATCTATATTTTTGTATAAAAAATCCATAATGTCAGATTGAATATATTTTGTAACACAGAATATATATAAAGAAGAGGTTATTGTACTTCTTATTAAAATATCAAGCAATATATTATCCATAGTAGGTAATATAATACCTAATATTAAAGAAATTAAAGATATTATTAATACAAGTAAATGATTGTATGTAAATGGTTGCAAATTATATTTATATTTTAATAAAAACCAGCCAATAATATTTCTAATAAAAAGAACTGTTATATGTACTAATCCTGCTCCAATATATCCTATAATAGGAATAAATATTGTATACAAAAATATACATAAGAATGCTACTAATACATTCATTCTTATTACAAATCTATAATATATAGAACAGCTTATTATTTCATTGATAGATCCAAATGAAACATTCATTAATTCAGCAATTCCTATAATATAAAAAATTGTAAAGTAATCTATATATTCTTTACTAACAACTAAATTAAATAAGTTATTTTTATTGATTATTATTTCTATGAATAATAATGCACCTACTATAGTTTGTAAAATAGATGTATTTTGATATATAGACCTAATTTTATTTATATTATTTTGATGCCATATTTTAACTATTATTGGATGAAAAATAACGTTAATAACATTATTAGATATGCTGATTATATTTGAAAGATGTGCAAAGCAGGCATAACATCCTATTATTACAGATGATATATTATAATAATTTAGCATTGATATACTAAGTTTATTAATTACTATATATGAAATTCCAGACAATGTATAATATATTCCATATCGAATAATACTAATTTTCTCGTTACTAGATAATATGATTTTATTTAAAGATATATAATCATTTTTTATTATAGTATATATAGCTATAATAAGGCCCAAAATTACAATTATGAGATATATATGTGAAAAAAATTGAAAAGTTATATAATTTTTCCAACATAATATTAACATAAGTGTTGTACCAAGTCTAAGTAGACAATACTTGATAAAAAGAGCTACATATGATTTATTGATAGACTTTATCCAAGCATCTGAAATGTTTAATGTCATATTAAAACAACATATTAACAATCCAATGTAATAATTATTATGAAAAAGTATATTATTTTTGTAAAAAATAAGTATTTGATTTTTAAAAACCATATATAAGGTTATGAAACTAATGAGGACTATAATAAATATTATAAAGATAAAAGATATAAATCCTTTGTCCTTCTTTTTATATCTAAATATATTTAGATATCGAATTATGACAGCATTAAAACCAATTGATGGTATTTGTGAAAAAAATAATATAGCGCTTAACCATATTTGAAATATGCCATAATCTGACATTGATAATACATTTATAAATAATAAAGTATTAAAATAACCAATTATAAGTCCAAAATATACTATAATGGAATTTATATAATAATGGCTGAATATATTCATGAATATATAAATCAAGTATGTGTAATTAATATAAGATTACGAGCAAATAAGCTTTGTATTAAAAGTAACAAAATTATAATTTATTAAATAAAATACCATACTAAATTAGTATTATAATTTAATTTATTAATTAATAATTTTATTTAATAAAAAATAATATCTCTAATATATAACAATAAAATGATACAACAATAATTTATATATTAATTTATTTTTTTGTTTATAAAAGATTATATTTAGTATCTCTTTTTTTAATATACAGGCAATAATATTTTATGAACAAGAATAACTACATAGGCTTGCTATTAATTACAACTATAATATTTGTTTTTTCTTTCTTTATGAAAGAAAAAGATATTAATCATGTTCCAATTATTTATGATGAAGTTATTAGTAATGATACTAAAAATAGTAATATCCGTTACTATGTTTTAGAAAACGAATATATAAAAATAAAAATTAGCAGTTTAGGTGGTAAAATATGCTATTCTGAAATTAAAAACTATAAAAATTGGCAAAATAATCCTACAATTATATTTGAAGAAAACTATAAAAATAGTTTTTATATAAAAAATGATACATATAATTTTAATACAAAAAATTTAGTATTTAATATTAAAGAATGTTATTTTCAAGACAATAACTATATTTTAAAATTAATTAGTGATTCTGATATAGAATATATATATACTATTGAAAATAAAAATTCATACCATGTAGATTTGGATATTAATTTAGAAAATATAAACATAGATCTTGAGGATGTTAATATTAATTTACAATATAATCTAATTAGGCAAGAAAAAGATATATATAATGAAAAATTATATACTAAGCTTTATTATAAAAACAGTAGCAATATTGTTTCATCAAAGGATGAATCTAACTTAGATATATCTATTAACGATCAATTACATTGGATATCTTTTAAACAAAATTTTTTCACATCTATTATTGAAATAAAAAATCAATTTTTTAGTAAAAACAAGTTTAAAATAATTGACTGTAATAACGATAATTTATTAAAAAATATTTTGGTTTCAAGTGATATTAAATTAAACAGTTCTAAAAATATATCGTTAAAATTTTATTTTTGCCCTTGTCAATTATCTATATTGCAAAATATAGATAAAAATTTAGATAAGATCATTGAATTAGGATGGGGGCCATTAAAAAGTATTAATTTATTATTATTGATACCTTTTTTTAATTTACTAGAGAAAACTAACCTAAACTATGGAATCATAATATTAATTATGACTTTAGCAATTAAGATAGGACTATTTCCTTTGACTTATGGTTCTTATATGTCTAATGTTAAAATGAAAATTATTAAGCCAGAAATTGATTTATTAAAAAGAAAATTTGGAGATAATCCTTATAAATTACAACAAAAATATATGAATTTATATCGTATTGCAGGTATTAATCCGTTAGGAGGATGTTTAGCAATTGTTATTCAAATACCTATTTTATTATCTTTTTTTTATTTTTTTCCTTCATCTTTTGAATTAAGACAAAAATCTTTTTTATGGGTAAGTGATTTATCTTCTTATGATAATTTCATAAACTTCAATTATACAATACCTTTTATAGGAGATCATATAAGTTTAATGTGTTTATTAATGACACTATCTACTATATTATATACTTATTCAATCAATCAAAATAATAAAACATATGATAATATGCAGTATATAGGATATTTGATGCCTTTTTTATTTTTTGGATTTTTAAATCATTATTCTGCTGGTTTAAATTATTATTATTTATGTTCTAATATAATAACATTTTTACAACAAAAAATAATATCAAAAATAATAGATGAAGAATATATTAAATCAAGAATAAAAAAATATGATATTTTAAAAAATTAATTCTTTGTCTTGTTTATAATAAAAATATAATTTATAAATTTGTTATTAAATCTATTATTTTGTTATAATAATATAATAGATTATTATATATCTACATGTAATGCAATGTAATCATACAATATGAAAAAAAATATCAATAAAAAACATAATAATAAAAATATAAAACCAATCTTTAAAAGAATTAATTTTATGTGGATATATATAGCCATTTTTATGTCTATTATTATCATACAATTATTTAATTTCAAAAATTCTCCTATTAGAATTACACCTAAAAAATTTTATAATATTTTAACATGTAATGATGTAGAAAAAATTATTTCTTATAAAGACAATGAAGTATATAAAGTAGATATATATATTAAACAAACTTCTCTATCTAAAAAAGATTATGAATTTGTAAAATTTTCTACATTTGGTGAAAATAAAGGGCCTCATTACTATTTTAATATATCTTCCTATGAAAATTTTTACTATAATGTTCATGAATTGCAAAAAAATATATCATCAGAATATATAGTAGACCCTATTTTAGAACAGCAAAATAATTTTTTTAACAATATAATTATTACGTGGATTTTACCATTATGTATTTTTATTATTTTATGGATGTTGCTTATTAGAAAAATTACTGGTAACGGACATCCAGGTAGTCATATATTTAATATAGGGAAATCAAAAGCAACATTATTTGATAAAGAATCCAATGTTACAATAACATTTAATGATGTTGCAGGTTTGAATGAACCTAAACAAGAAGTTATGGAAATAGTAGATTTTTTAAAAAATTCTAAAAAATACACTAATTTAGGTGGAAAAATACCTAAAGGAGTATTATTAATAGGATCACCTGGCACTGGTAAAACTCTTTTAGCAAAAGCTGTTGCTGGAGAAGCACATGTGCCTTTTTTTTCTATATCAGGATCTGATTTTGTAGAAATGTTTGTTGGGGTTGGAGCATCTAGAGTTAGAGACTTATTTAAAAAAGCTAAAGAAAAATCACCTTGTATTATTTTTATTGATGAAATAGATGCTATAGGTAGAACAAGGGGAAAAAATCATATTTTAGGAGGTAATGATGAAAGGGAAAATACTTTAAATCAATTACTAGTTGAAATGGATGGATTTGGAACTGACATTAGTGTAATAATAATGGCTGCTACTAATCGTCCTGATATTTTAGATAATGCATTATTACGTCCTGGTAGATTTGATAGACAAATATCAATTGACAAACCTGACCTTAATGAAAGGGAAGCTATATTTAAAGTACATTTAAAGCCACTAAAATTAATTAAAAATGTTGATTATGCTAAACAAATGGCAATTCAAACACCAGGTTTTGCCGGTGCTGAAATTGCAAATATATGTAATGAATCTGCATTAATAGCTGCCAGGAAAAA
>CP063811.1:412919-439678 GCA_022818785.1 Bacteroides sp. | reverse complement strand
AAAAAAAAATAAAATTATCTCTATAAATGAAAGGAAAATTATAGCATATCATGAATCTGGACATGTTATTGCTGGATGGTATTTAAAAAATGTTCATCCTATAGTTAAAGTATCTATTATACCACGAGGTATTGCTGCATTGGGATATGCTCAATATTTACCGAAAGAGCAGTATTTATATACTACTGAAGAATTAATGGATAATATTTGTATGACTTTAGGAGGAAGGGTAGCTGAAAAAATATTTTTTAATCAAATATCTACTGGAGCACAGAATGATTTAGAAAAAATAACCAAATTAGCTTATTCAATGGTAACATTATATGGAATGAATGATATTATAGGAAATATATCTTTTAATGTAAAAAACAGAGATACAATGCTTAATAAACCTTATTCAGAAAAGACCTTTGAAATAATTGATCTGCAAGTAAGGAAAATAATTCAAGATGCATATAAAATAACACATGATTTATTAAAATCTAAATTCAATGAAATAAAACTCATAGCAGAAGAACTTTTATTAAAAGAAGTTCTATTTGAAATAGATATTAAAAAAATATTAAAAAGTAGTCCAACTTATAATTGTAAACCATAATAAATTAACAATATTGTATGACTTATATAAAAGATATTAAAGCAAGACAAGTTTTGGATTCAAGAGGCAATCCTACTATTGAAGTTGATGTTATTACTAGTAATAATGCTTATGGTACTGCCATAGTACCATCGGGTGCATCAAAAGGTAAATATGAAGCTTTTGAATTAAGAGATAATGACAAAAGTTATTATAATGGAAAAAGTGTATTAAAAGCTATTAATAATATAGAAAAATATATATCAAAATCTTTATATAAGGTGGATATTTTTGATATTGATAAAATTGATAATATTATGTTATTAATGGATAGCTCTTGTAATAAGAGTATTATAGGCGCTAATTCTATGTTAGGTATATCTTTGGCTGCTATAAAAGCAGCTGCAATAGAAAAAAAAATACCATTATTTCAATATATAGATCCTACTAGTAATATATTACCTATACCTATGATTAATATATTGAATGGTGGGCAGCATGCAAATAATAATTTATCTTTTCAAGAGTTTATGATTATGCCATGCAATGCTAAAAGTTTTAGTGAAGCTATACATGTAGCATTCAAAGTGTTTAATAATTTAAAAAATATATTAATAGAAAATAATTTATCAACTAATGTTGGAGATGAAGGTGGATTTGCGCCTAATATTAATTCTAATAAAGATGCAATTGAATTTTTATTAAAAGCAATTAAAAAATCTAATTATAATCCAGAAAAAGATGTTTTAATTGCTTTAGATATCGCTAGTGCATCATTTTTTTCGAATCAAAATTATCTTGTTGATAATAATTTACTAAATAGTGATAACTATATTCAATACTTAATTGATTTATGTAATGAATATCCTATAAAATCTATAGAAGACGGTATTTATGAAGATAATTGGCAGGATTGGTCTTTTTTAAATATGAAATTGGGTAATAATGTGCAAATAGTTGGAGATGATTTATTTACTACAAATATTGATAGATTAAAAAAAGGCATTGATAATAATAGTGCAAATGCTATTTTAATAAAACCCAATCAAATTGGTACTTTTACAGAAACTAGAAAAGTAGTTGATTTAGCAAAAAAAAATCAATATAATTGTATTATGAGCCATAGATCTGGTGATTCTGAAGATAATATAATAGCAGATTTATCTGTAGGATTAAAATGTAAATACATAAAAACAGGATCATTGTCTAGATCAGAAAGAATTTCTAAATATAATCAATTGCTTAGAATTGAGAAATTTTTAGGTAAAAAATCATTTTATGCTGGGATAGATAGCAAATATATTTGATATTATATAATAATATTTGTATCTTCATTCTTTGAAGGTATTTTTTTTATCTACATTTGTGTTTTTTTTAATATTATCTAATATGAAAAAAAAGGGTAAAATTTTGTTTATATGTCAGGAATTAAATCCTTTTATTCAAATTACTGATAATTCAATCAATAATATTAATCTTCTAAAAGCGATTAAAGAAAACAACTATGATGTTAGGGTTTTGATGCCTAAATTTGGATGTATAAATAATAGGAAGCATAGGTTACATGATGTTATAAGATTATCTTGTAATATTATTGATGTTTGCGATAAACAATATCCTTTATTTGTCAAAGTAGCGTCTTATTCGAATTATAGATTGCAAATTTACTTTTTAGATAATAAGTATTTTTTTGGAAAAAAAAATATTAAAGATGATGTAAATAATCACAATGATGAAAAACTAATATTTTTTTGTAAATCCTCTATAGAAATTATTAAAAAATTAGGATGGATACCTGATATAATTAGTTGTCAGGGATGGATAACAAGTTTAATTCCTGTGTTAATTAAAAATAACGATGATTCAAATTTATTTTTAAAAACTAAAATAGTTTATAATTTATATACAAATGATACATTTAAAGGAACCTTTTTTAATAAAAATATATCAAGATATTTAAACATTGAAAATAAAAACAATGACATGGAAAAAAGTTTCTTATATAATGATTTACAAAAATACGCTATCAAATATTCTGACATTACTGTATCAGATATCAGTGATGATAAATTTTTTCAAAAAAAATTATCTATTAATGATAGCATTAATTATAAAATAGATTATAAAAAATTTATAACTGAATATATGAATATATATAGATTTATTATGGAAAGATAATTATAAATTTTTTGTGTATAAAAAAACATAATTGATAATTTTTAATTTATGATAAATGAATAATAAGATATTATATAGTGCTGATGATATTAAAGTACTAAAAGGTTTAGATGCTGTTAGGAAACGTCCATCTATGTATATAGGAGATGTCGGTGTTAAAGGATTACATCATTTATTAAATGAAGTAATTGATAATTCTATAGATGAATTTTTAGCTGGATATGGAAATACAATAGATGTTATCTTAGAAAAAGATAACTTTATAACTGTAAAAGATAATGGAAGAGGTATACCTGTCGATTATCACGCTAATGAGAAGAAATCTGCATTGGAAGTTGTAATGACTGTTTTACATGCTGGTGGGAAATTTAATCAAAAAATTTATAAAGTATCAGGGGGATTACATGGAGTTGGAATATCATGTGTTAATGCATTATCAAGTAGTTTAATCGTTACTGTACATAGAAATAAATGTAAATATCTTCAAGAATATAAAAGAGGAATACCACAATCTGATGTTAATAATTTGGGATATTCAGATTATAATGGCACTGTAATTAGATTTATGCCTGATAAAGATATATTTAATAACATTGATTGGAATTATAAAATAATATTTAATAGGTTGCAAGAATTGTCTTTTCTTAATAAGAAACTTAAAATAAATATTGAAAATAAGAAAGATAATCTGCCCAAAACAAGTTTAATTTCTAGTAATGGATTATATGATTTTATTCTTTTTGTAGATAAAAAGCAACATATTATAGATAATCCCTTATGTATAAATACAAAAAGCAATAATATAGATATAGACATTGCTTTGCTTTATAATAATAGTAGTTATGAAAATATATTTTCATATGTTAATAACATAAAAACTATTGAAGGAGGAACTCATGTATCAGGATTTAAAAGAGGATTAACAAGGTCTTTAAAAAATTATATAGAAAAATATAATTTTTTAAAAAATGTTAAAATTAATATTACAAGTGATGATTATAGAGAGGGATTAACTGCTATATTGTCTATTAAATTAACTGATCCACAATTTGAAGGCCAAACAAAGACAAAATTAGGTAATAATAATGTTTTAGGTATTATTGACATAGTTACTTATAATAAATTAAGTATATTTTTAGAAGAGAATCCCAAGCAAGCAAAAAATATAATTAATAAAATTATAATGTCAGCTACTGCTAGACAAGCAGCACGTAAAGCTAGAGAATTAATACAGAAAAAAAATATACTTACAAATTGTATTATTCCAGGTAAATTAGCTGATTGTATTGATAATAATCCAGAAAATTGCGAAATATTTTTAGTGGAAGGTGATTCGGCAGGAGGTACAGCTAAACAAGGTCGTAATAAAAATAATCAAGCAATTTTACCTTTAAAAGGTAAAATATTAAATGTTGAAAAAGCTGCAGAACACAAAATATATGATAATGATGAAATTAAAAATATATTCAATAGTTTAGGAATTAGTATAAATATTAAAAATAATAAAGAATTAAATATTAACAAAATTAGATATCATAAAATTATTATCATGACAGATGCTGATGTAGATGGCTCTCATATAAACACTTTGATTTTAACATTCTTTTTTAGATATATGAAAGATATTATAGATAAGGGATATTTATATATAGCATGTCCACCATTATATTCTGTATATATTGGTAAGATACGCAAATATTGTTGGAATGAAACTGAATTGAAGAATGTTATTCAATATTATAATAATAAAAATAAAAATATTAGTAATATTCAAAGATATAAAGGATTAGGTGAAATGAATTATGATCAATTATGGGATACAACCATGAATCCTAATACTAGATTCTTAAAAAGAATTCAAATAAATGATTTTAATATAACTAACAGGACATTTTCTACATTAATGGGTAGTTTAGTTAGTCCCAGAAGAAAGTTTATAGAAAATAATGCATGTAATGCAAATATAGATATATAAAATATTTGATATATATGTGATAAGATCATATATTTGACACATAACATGATTAGAGATTCCGTAGCTCAGCTGGTAGAGCAATACACTTTTAATGTATGGGTCCTGGGTTCGAATCCCAGCGGGATCAATTTTAAAACTAAAAATATCGTTTATGAATTTAGATAAAAATTCTTTATTCTTTTTGGAGAATTATATTAATAATTTTTCACCTGTTAGTCAAGAATATAAAGGACAAATTTTATGGCTTGAATATATAAAAAAATATATTGATCAACATTATTCAGATTATTATGGAAATACTGTAGCAATAATTAAAGGTAATTCAAATTTTAAATTTGTTATAGAAGCTCATGCAGATGAAATTTCTTGGTATGTTAATCATATTAGTGATGATGGATTTATATATGTAATACCTAATGGAGGTTCTGATTGTATGATTGCTCCATCAAAAAAAGTATTAATACATACTAAAGAAAAAGGATTAATTAAAGGAGTTTTTGGGTGGCCTGCTATACATTTTAGGAGATCTAATAAAGAAAAAATTATTCCATCATATGAAAATATATTTATAGACACAGGATTTAATAATAAAAAAAATTTATTAAAGGCGGGTGTATCAGTTGGAGATATTGTTACTTACGAAGAAAATTTTTCTGTATTAAACAATAATTATTATGTAGGAAGAGCTTTTGATAATAGAATAGGAGGTTTTATAATTGCTGAAGTTGCTAAATTATTGTCTTTAGAAAAAATAACTTTACCATTTGATTTATACATAGTTAATTCAGTTCAAGAAGAAATAGGATTAAAAGGTGCTAAAATGATTGCTAACAAAATAAATCCTGATATAGCTATTATTACTGACGTTACACATGATACTACAACACCAATGATAGATCAAAAACGTCATGGTAATATCATATGTGGAAAAGGACCTGTTTTAACATTTGCTCCTTCTATTCATAACATACTAAATAAGTATATAGAAAATTTTTCTTTAAAATATAAAATACCAATACAAAAGCAAGCTTGTTCATATAGTACAGGGACAGATACAGACAGTTTTGCATATACAAAGAATGGTATACCATCATCTTTGATATCTTTACCTTTAAGGTATATGCATACTACCGTAGAGATGATTCATATTAGTGATGTTAAAAATTGCATTAATTTATTATTTAATGTATTAAAAGATTTTGATATAAATTTTAATTTAAAATACTTTTAATCTTTTATAAAAAGAATTATAAATATTATTATCATTAATATTATTAATGATATAATTTCAGTTACTATTATATAATCATTTAATAGGATATTTCCTATTGATAATTTTGAGTTATTTATAAATTCATAATATGTAATATTATGAATTATTTTATTTTTTTCTGATGATATTTTAAAGTCAAAAATATTTAGTATATATATATATTGCAATTATATTGATTATAAATAAGTATTTAAAAATCATGTATTTATTTTTAACTTCAAAATAATTTATATCATAATGGTTAATTATAGTTAATATAGTAACAGTACTAATTGTTATTATAATATTAATAAAAGATATTAATACTGCATTTTTAATAAAAAAATATATTGATAATAATATTGTTATCATTAAATAATTTGTGATTAAATTTTTTTCAAATTGAATTATATATGTAATTATTATAATAATTATTAATAGTAATGTTGACATGATATGTTTTTTTTACTTAAATTAGTTTTAATTAAATAAAAATTATATATTTTTTATGATAAAATCTATAAATTGTGATAAATTATATAGACCTATAGGTCCTTATAGTCACTCTGTACTTTCTAATGGTTTTTTATATATATCAGGACAAATAGGTATTGATAAAAATGGAAATTTAGTAGCTGATATATTGAAAGAAACTAATCAAATTATGTATAATATATCTTGTATATTAGAAAATGTAAATATGAATTTTAGTAATATTGTTAAAATTAGTATTTTTCTGAAAAATATTAAAGATTTTGATATTGTTAATAAAACTTATATGAATTATTTTAATAATAATTTCCCTGCAAGAGAAACATTAGAAGTAAGTGCATTACCATTGAATGCCAATATAGAAATATCAGCAATAGCTTCTATATAATATGCTTACAAGAAGGCATATAAGAATTAAGGTTTTACAAATATTATATGCATATTATCAAAATAATTGTGAAAATATAGTTTTTTTAGAAAACTATCTTTGCCAATCTTTTAAAGATATATATATTCAATATTATCAATTATTATCATTATTAATTGAAATTTTAAATATTATAAATAATAATAAAAATATTATTGATCAAAAAAATATCATTAAATTATTAAATAATAATACTCATATTAATAAACAAATAATTAATTTTAATATTAAAAATGATAAATTTTTAATACTCATATTAATAAATGATATTAATAGTAGTGATAAATACAAAAATTATATAAACATTGATAATTGTGTATTTTATGTTGATAAATCTTTTATAAAGTTTATAATTAATAATTTTTTTAAAAATTCTATTGTATTAGAGCAAAACATGTATGAAAAAAATATGAATTGGGATTTGGATAAAAATATAATATATACAATGATTATCAATACAATTGATAATTGCTATAAAATTAATAAATGTATTTTTAACATTGAAAATTTAGAAAATTACTATAAATTTAGTAAAATGTTATATAATGATACAATTAAAAATGATAATTTAATTGAATCATATATAGATGCTACTTTAATAAATTGGGATATTAAAAGAATTTCATTTATTGATAAAATAATAGTAAAAATGGCTATTACAGAAATTATAAAATATAATAATATTCCATATAAAGTATCTATTAATGAATATATAGAAATATCGAAAATATTTGGAACCCCCAATAGCAATGTTTTTGTTAATGGAATTATTAATAAAATATATAATAAATTTTTCAACAAAGTATAAGTATGAATTCATTAAACATTATTAATAATAATTATAATTTATTTTGTAATATATTGATGTTTATATCTATAAGTTTAGTTTTTTATTTTTTTATTATCAGGCCCCAAAATAAAAAAATTAATGATCATAGAAATTTCATAAACAATTTAAAAAAAGGTAATAAAATACTAACTACTGGAGGAATAATAGGACATATAGATAGTATTCATGATAATTTTTGTATTGTTCAAGTTTTTAACAATTTTAAATTGAAAATAAAAAAAAATTATATATTTCCATATACAAAATAAAATTATCATTTAATGATACTAAAATTAGTATACTTTGTTAAACATTTAGGTATTATTATACCATTATTTGACTGATTATTTTCTAATATAGCTGCCATTATTCTTGGCAATGCCAAGCCACTGCCATTAATTGTATGTGCTAACTTTTTTATTTTATTTTCTTTATAAAATATATTAGATCTATTAGATTGATATGTTAAACAATTAGATATTGAACTTACTTCTAGCCATTTTTTTTGTTTTATACTGTATACTTCTATATCATAAGTTAATGATGAGGTATTGTTTAATTCCCCACTACATAATAACAATACTCTATAAGGTAATTGTAATTCATTTAATATATTTTTTACATATTTTAACATTAAATTTAGATAAAATTCAGAAGTTTCTTGAGAAGTTATTTTTACTAATTCAACTTTAAAAAATTCATGTAATCTATTTAATCCTTTAGTATTTCTACCATATGAACCTGCTTCTCTTCTAAAACATGAACTTATAGCTGTTAACTTAACAGGTAAATTTTCAAATGGTATTGTATTATTAGAATATAAGTTTATTAATGGTATTTCTGATGTAGGAATTAAGTAATAGTCATCATCTTTTAAATGATACATTTGACTATTTTTATCAGGTATTTGACCAGTATTCCATGCTGATCTACTATTAACTAGTAGAGGGACATTAATTTCTTTATATCCATTTTTAATGGCAGAATCAAGAAAAAAATTTATTAATGCTCTTTGTAAGAGAGCTCCTTGCTTTTTATAAACAACAAATCCATTTCCTGTAATTTTAGAACTTGACTTAAAATCCAATATATCATATTTACTACCCAATTCCCAATGAAAAAGTAACTTTTGATCTAAATTATAGTAAAATGGTTTATCATATTTTTCAATTACTATGTTATCTTGATATTTATTTCCCTCAGGAGTATAATCAGAAAGTAAATTAGGAATTTCTGACATTAAATTATAAAATTCATCTTCATATAATTTTATTTTTTTTTTTACAATCTTTAATCTCATTTTTTAATATTATAGATTTGCTTTTGTCATATTGAATGTTAGAACTTTCAATATTATTATATACATTTCTTGAAATTATATTTTTTTTATTTTGTTTATCATTGAGATTTTTTTTTGTATTTTTTATATCAACGTATAATTTTAATGTTTTATCTATTATACTAATATCCTTGAAGTTTCTTTTTTTTAAGATTTCTTTTATTAACAGAATATTATTTTCAATATATTTAATATTTAACATTGTATTCAAAAATTATTTTCTTTTTGAAGAAAAATAATGATTTTTTTGTAAAAAAACTACATTAATATTGGCACATTTATACATAATCCCAACTCCCATAGGTAATATGGGAGATATTACTATCAGATCTATTAAAATTTTAAAAGAAGTTGATTTTATATACACTGAAACTAAAAATAAAGCAATAATATTGCTTAATTATTATAATATAAAAAAACCTATATATACATTTAATATTATTAATGAATACAAAATATTACCAAAAATTATAGATAAACTAAATAATAAAAAAACAATAGCATTAATTAGTAATGCAGGTACGCCTTGTATATCAGATCCTGGTTATATTTTAATTGAAAAATGTCTCAATAAATCAATTGATTTTGAAGTTTTACCAGGTCCTACTGCTTTAATACCAGCTATTATCCAATCAGGATTTCCCTGTCATAATTTTATATTTGAAGGATATTGTAATATTAAAAAAGTCAAAACAATAATTTATGAAAAAAGAACAGTAATATTTTATGTTTCTCCTCATAAATTAATTAAAACTTTAACATTACTTATCAAGTATCTAGGTTCTGAGAGAAAATGTTCAATTTCTAGAGAAATATCTAAATTATATGAAGAACACTATAGAGGAACCTTAATAGAATGTTTAAATTATTTTAATAAAAAAAATATTAAAGGAGAGTTTGTAGTCCTCATAAAAGGACTTTAATATTTTTATTTGTAATAAATATAAATAAGTGATATAATTGTGTTATCGGTTATGATCAATTTTTATAATTAATCATATGTTTTTGTGTATTTTTTTTTACAATTATATGACTGTTTTAGATTTATCACAAGGTGAAA
This sequence comes from Bacteroides sp., assembly GCA_022818785.1. Classification (GTDB taxonomy): domain Bacteria; phylum Bacteroidota; class Bacteroidia. The sequence continues at coordinate 429,549 of CP063811.1, read as the reverse complement.
GTGGTATTATAGATTCCATTGATAGTGCAGAAAATTATTTTATAAAATTTCGTTTAATGGAAATGGGTTGTCTGCCTGGCGAAAATATAACTTTAAATTATTATTCTCCTAGTAGGACTTCTATATCTATTACAGTTATGAATTATCAATTAGCGCTTAGAATAGAATATGCAAAATATATTGTCATAAGATCTTAATTGTAAAAAAATTTGAAAAATATTTATAATGTCTTGTTATTGGGCAATCCTAATGTAGGTAAATCTACTATTTTTAATAAAATTACTGGATTAAATCAAAAAGTTAGCAATTTTGCTGGATCAACTATAAATAATTTTAATGGATATTTTAAATGTCAAAAAAGATTATATAAAATAATAGACACTCCTGGTATTTATAACTTGCATAATTCATGCAACAATAAAATTTTTTATAATATTCTTACTAATAAGGATAACGTTGATTATCCATATATTATAATATATGTTGCAGATTCTTCTAATTTAAAACGTAATTTATTTTTATATACGCAAGTAATTGATTTATCAGCTAATATACCTGTAGTTTTAGTTTTGAACATGAAAGATATTGCATTAAATAATGGAATATTAATTGACTCTGATGAACTATCTACACAAATTAATAATTCAATTATTTCCATAAATTCTAATAATGCAAAAGATATCACAAAATTAAAAAATAAAATATTTTATTGTAAAAAGAAAACAAGTTTTTTTTTAACTGAAAATATAGATAATATAGCACCAAATTTAGTTTCTTTAATAAGCAAGAAATTTAATATTAATAATATATATCAATGTTTATATATTATTAACAATTATAAAATATTATTTAATGGTGAAAATACAGAATATATAAATTCTGCAATAAAAAATCATAAAATAATAGTTAAAAGATTACAAGTTCAAGAAACTATAATAAGATATAAATTTATTCAAAAAATCATTCAAAAATGTATATTATATGATAATAAAATTGTTAAAAAATATTATTGGTATAAGAATATTGATAAAATAATAACACATCCTGTATATGGAATTGCGATTTTTATTTTGATACTAATTATAATATTTCAATGTATATTTACATTGTCTAAATACCCTACAATGCTTATTAATAATATTTTTAGTACAATACATTATTTAATAACTAATAATTTTAAAAATAATTTAATAATCGACTTGTTAGTTTATGGTATTATACCTGGTATACAAAATTTATTTATATTTATTCCTCAAATATCTATTTTATTTGCTATAATATATATTTTAGAAGACATAGGATATATTTCTAGAATAATATTTATAATGGATCATTACATGAGACACATCGGATTGAATGGATACTCTGTTATTGCTTTAATAAGTGGCATGGCTTGTTCTGTTCCTGCAATTGTATCTTCAAGAAATATTAAAAATTATAAAGAGAGATTAATTACTATTCTTGTAACTCCTTTAATTAGTTGTTCTGCAAGACTTCCAATATATATATTATTAATATCATTAATAATACCTCAAGATACATATTATTATGGGATCAATTACAAAGGTCTATTGTTATTTGGTATGTATATGCTTAGCATTACTATAGTTGTAATATATGCTTATTTAATGAATAAGGTAATTGTCAATAAAGAAATGTCATCGCTTATAATAGAATTACCTAAATATAAAATACCATCTTTATATTCAATAATTATTACTATGTTGAATAAAACCAAGATTTTTATTATAGAAGTAAGCAAGATTTTAATTACAACTAGTGTAGTTTTATGGTTTTTATCTAGTTATGGATTTGACTATGAACAAAAAAATAAAATATATATAAAAAAAGTTTCTAATATTGAAAAATCATATATATCATCTTTAGGCCATTATATAGAGCCATATATTGCCCCATTGGGATTTGATTGGCGTATTGGTATTTGTATAATAAGTTCAATATCTGCTAGAGAAGTATTTGTTAGTAGCATGTCTACTATATATAGTATAGAATTTAAAAATGATAATTTAGATTCTATGAAAAAAGATATAAGATTAGTTAAAAACTATAATACTGGAATGCCATTATTTAATATGGCAAATTCATGTTCATTATTAATATTTTATGTATTTTCTATGCAATGTATAAGTACGTTAATAGTAATGTACAGAGAAACTGAAAATATAATTATTCCAATAATATATTTTATTTGGATGACATTACAAGCCTATTTTGCTAGTTGGATTGTATATAATATTATATATAGATATTTCATGTAAATAAAGTCAAATATCTTTATTTCTATTGAAAATAGAAAATATTTTATTATTAATAATATATGTAGTTTTTAATTTAAAAAAATATGAAAATAATAGTATATAAAAATTATAACCAAATTTGTGATTTAATTGCTAAAAATATTGTAAATAAAATTAATAATAAAAATAAATCTGTTCTTGGATTAGCTACAGGAGACACTTTTATAGGTGTTTATAAAAGATTAATTTATTATTATAACAGTAGTAAAGTTAATTTTAATAATGTAATAACAATTAATTTAGATGAATATATTGGTGAATTAAAATTTGAAAATACATATAAATATTTTATGTATGAAAATTTTTTCAAACATGTAAATATAAAAAAGAAAAATACATACATTCCTGAAAATATGTCTAACATATCTAAATCAGTAAATAATTTTCAACAAATTATTAAAAATCATATTATTGATATACAATTACTTGGTATAGGATTTAATGGACATATAGGATTTAATGAACCTAATAATCAATTACATGCAAATACTCATGTGGCAAATTTAAATAAATCAACTATAAAAGATAATTCAAGATTTTTTGAAAAGGGTTCACAAATACCTACAAAGGCTATTACTATGGGTATGGCGGATATATTTAATGCTAAAGAAATAATCGTAGTATGTAACAATATTAAAAAAATTAATATAATAAGAAAATTGTTAGAAAATGACTTAATAGATACTAAATATCCAGTTAGTCTATTAAAGATTCATAACAATGTAAACTTATATATATTATATGAGTTATATGATAAAATTAAAGACAACATATACAATAATGTAATAATACTATGATATAAGACGGTCCGGACGGGGATCGAACCCGTGACCCCATGCGTGACAAGCATGTATTCTAACCACTGAACTACCGAACCAATTAGTATATTCAAACATATAAAAAAAAATATATAAAGACAACATTACAATGATTTAATCTAAAAAAAGAATTTGTAAATTTATATCTGTAAAAGTTATTTATTTTATATTACATTTATGCAATGAGACAATTAAAAATTACTCAGTCTATAACTAACAGAGAAAGTCAATCTCTTGACAAGTATCTTCACGAAATCGGTAAAGTCGAATTAATTACTGCTGAAGAAGAAGTTATTTTAGCTCAAAGAATAAAAAAAGGAGAACAAGAAGCATTAGAAAAATTAACTAAAACAAATTTACGATTTGTGGTTTCAGTAGCTAAACAATATCAAAATCAAGGCCTTACATTAGGAGATTTAATTAATGAAGGCAATCTAGGATTAATTAAAGCTGCAAAAAGATTTGACGAAACCAAAGGATTTAAATTCATATCTTATGCTGTATGGTGGATAAGACAATCGATTTTACAAGCTATTGCTGAACAATCTAGAATTGTTAGATTACCATTAAATCAAGTGGGATCATTAAGTAAAATTGGAAAAGTTTATTCTAAATTAGAACAAAAATTTGAACGAGAACCTTCCTCTGAAGAATTAGCAGAAATGTTAGATACTAGTGCAGATAAAATAGCAGATACTCTCAGTAATTCAGGCAGACATTTATCTATGGATGCTCCATTTGTTCAAGGAGAAGAAAATACATTATTAGATGTATTAGAAAATAAAAATATTCCTGTTACAGATAGTGAACTTATAGAAGAATCATTATCTATAGAAGTTAAAAGAGCGTTAAATACCCTCACTGAAAGAGAAAATCAAATAATATTACTATTTTTCGGATTAGAAGGTAGACAATCAATGTCTTTAGAAGAAATAGGAGAACAATTTAATCTTACAAGGGAAAGAGTAAGACAAATTAAAGATAAAGCATTAAATAGATTAAGAAATACTTCTAGAAGTAGAATATTAAAATCATTTCTCGGATAGTAATATTTTGTATTAAAAAAATAATTATAATATTTTTACTTTATTTATTAAGTTTTTATATATTATACATTTGGCAAATAACTCTTTTTATGGTATTTCGTTTTTTTTCATGTATTAGTCGATTATTTATATATATATTTTTTATATTTTTTTTAAGCTTTAACAGTCTTAAATCACATGAATTATCTAATGATGGTTCTATCGAAAATGGTAAATCATTGTTTAAAAATAATTGTAGTTCATGTCATTCTTTTCATAGAAAATTAACTGGTCCTAAATTGCAGGATATAAGTAAAAAATATAGTGAAGAATGGTTAATAAAATGGATTTATAATTCTTCTTTAATGATTCAAAATGGTGATTTAGATGCTATTAAAATATATAAAGAGTATAATGAGTTATTAATGCCTTCATTTACATATCTTAGTAATCAGGAAATTAAAAATATAATAAAATATATTGACCATGAATCTAATAATAAGATCATTATTGATAAATTATCAAATAATGTCGAAAAAAAAGAAAATTATTATATAGATTTATTATTAATACTATTAATAGCAATTTTATTATTTATATTCCTAATTTTATATAAAATTAGGAATAGATTAAGTTTGATTTTATTTAAATCATCTCAATCAAGTCATAAAAATAATTTAATATTAACATTATATAATTTCACAAAAATATTTATATATAATAAAAAAGCTTTATTAATAATGTTATTATTTTCATCGTTATATTTATTGATATTTGTTTGTAATACAATATGGAATATTGGTATTGATCAATATTATCAACCTCAACAACCTATCAATTTTTCTCATAAAACACATGTAGGTATTAATAATATAGATTGTAGATATTGTCATAATGAAGCATGGAAAGGGAAAAATGCTAATTTGCCATCTTTGAACATATGTATGAATTGTCATAATGTTGTTGATGGAGAAAATATAAAATCTGATAAAAGTAAAAAAGAAATAGAAAAATTACATAAAATGGTTGGATTTGATTCTTTAAATCAAGTGTATACTAAAAATGATAATTTTAATATTGAATGGATAAAAATACATAATTTACCAGATTTTGCTTACTTTAATCATGCGCAACATGTAGTATTAGGTGAAAAATCTATTAAAAAACTTTATGGATTAAAATCTAATGAACCTGTTTGTTATGCATGTCATGGTAATGTGAGCACAATGAATGAAATGTATCAAGCAAAAAAATTAACAATGAGTTGGTGTATTGAATGTCATAAACAAGCAGAAATATTAAATTTTGACAACAATGAATATTATAAAAATTTAATTAATATTCACAAAAATATAATTAATATGAATAATGTTAAAGTTGCTGACATAGGAGGATTAGAATGTTCATCTTGTCATTATTAATGAAAATGAATTATGAAAAATATAAAATCACCATATAGCAACAAAATAGAAAATAATAATGATTCATTTAAAATGAATCGTAGAGATTTTGTAAAAAAAATAGGATTAGGAATTGGTATGATGGCTTTATCATCTTGTACTAATACTCCTGTTAAAAAATCTGTTGCTTATTTAACTAAAAGTGATAACGTTATATCAGGTACTGCCAACTATTATGCTACTGTATTAAATCATGGATATAGTGTTTTAGTCAAAACAATTGATGGTAGACCAATAAAAGTCGAAGGTAATAAAAAATGTCCTATATCTCAAGGAGGTGTTGATGCAATTGAACATGCATCTTTACTAGATTTATATAGTAAGGAAAGAATTAAATATCCTTCTTTAAGAGGAAATAGAATTTCTTGGGAATTTCTTGATAATTTAATTTTAGAACGCTTAAATGAATCAAAAAAAAATAATAAAAAAATTATTTTTATGTCATCTCACATTTATAATCCTTCTACTATAAATATTATAAAAAAATTTACCGATAAATATCCTAATATTGAGCACATAGAATATGAACCTATATCTTATGAAGGTCTTTTAAAGGCTAATAAGATAATGTTTAATAAAAAAATAATTCCCGATTATAGATTTGATATATCAGATTTAATTGTAAGTATAAATGCTGATTTTTTAGGAACTTGGGTTTCTCCTACAGAATTTGCTAGAAAATATATAAAAAATCGTAATATAGATAGTATTGATAATAACAAAATGTCAAAACATTTTCAAATTGAAAGTATATTATCATTAAGTGGATCTAAGGCTGATTATAGAATTCCTATTAAAAATTCTGAAGTTAACATATTTGTATTATATCTATATGAAAAAATAATGTCCATTTTATATGGACATAAAATCAATCATGCAAATAATTTTGTATTATCTAATACAATGAAATTACAAATAGATGAAATATCAGAGCTGCTTGTTAATAATCAGAAAAAATCTATTTTAATATGTGGGATGAATAATGTAGATACTCAAATTATTATTAATAAGATAAATTGGCATCTCAATAATTATAATAATACTATAGATTTTAATAATGGATATAATATCAGTCATAGTGATGATACAAAAATGTCAAATTTGCTTGATGATATGTATAATTCTAAAATAGATACAATGTTTTTTTATAATGTTAATCCTTGTTATAATTATTATAAAAAAGATCTATTTACTAATTTATTAATCAATAATATTAAATTATCAGTTTCTTTTGCATCATCAATAAATGAAACATCAGACAATTGTAATGTAATAGCCCCAGATCATAATATATTTGAATCATGGCATGACATATTATTCAAAAAGAATGTATATTCTATTGCTCAACCAACTATTAATCCATTATTTTCTACAAGACAAATGGAATCTAGTATTTTGAAATGGACTGATAATAATATAAATTTTTATGAATATATAAAACAATATTATAAATATAATATATACCCTAATATTAAAAATGCAAATAATAATCCTGATTTAGAATGGAATAAAATTCTTAAAAATGGTTTTGTTGAATTATCTAATGTTCAAGAAGAATTAAAAATTATATATAATAATTTTAATATTAAAGAATCTATTAATAGATTAGAAAAAATTATAAAAAATGATATTAATAACAATATTGGATTAGAATTATTTTTATATGAAAAAATAGCTATTAGAGATGGGAAATATACTAATAATCCATTGTTGCAAGAAATGCCTGATCCTATCAGCAAAGTAACATGGGACAATTATATATCTATATCTCCAATAACAGCTAAAAAATATAATATAAAACAAGAAGATGTTATAGAATTATCTATAGATAAATATTCTATAGAATTACCAATATTATTGCAACCAGGACAAGTTAATAATTTATTAGGGGTCTCATTAGGATATGGCAGAACAAATTGTGGAAAAATAGGTAATAATATAGGTGCTAATGTTTTTGTCTTTAAGAGAATGATTAATTCTACATTACAAAATTATAACTTTGTAAAATGGAAAAAAACTAAAAAAAAATATTTTCTTGCTCGAACTCAAATAAATGATGGTAGTGAAAATAGAGATATAATTCAAGAGTTATCATTTAAAAATCGTAAAAATAATAATAAATATTATGATAAAAATCATCATTATTCATTATGGTCATCTAATCTTAATGAATCGAACTATCAATGGGGAATGGTAATTGATCTTAATTCATGTATAGGATGTAGTGCTTGTATAGTGAGTTGTAATATTGAAAATAATATTCCTATAGTTGGTAAAAATGAAGTAAAAAAGAAAAGAGAAATGCATTGGTTGAGAATTGATAGATATTATACTATTGATTCTTCTAATGAAGAAAATACATATGTTGTTCATCAACCTATGATGTGTCAACATTGCAATAATGCTCCTTGTGAAACTGTATGTCCTGTATTAGCTACAGTGCACTCTCCCGAAGGATTAAATCAGCAGGTATATAATAGATGTGTAGGTACCAGATATTGTGCTAATAATTGTCCTTATAAAGTAAGAAGATTTAATTGGTTTAGTTATTATGATAATAAAGAATTTGATTACAACATGAATGATAATTTAGGTAAATTAATATTAAATCCTGATGTAACAGTAAGATCAAGGGGAGTAATGGAAAAATGCAGTATGTGTATACAAAGAATCCAGTCGGGAAAATTTAAAGCAAAAATAAAAGGTGAAATATTAAAAGATGGAGACATTGAAACTGCTTGTTCAAGCAGTTGCCCTACTAATGCTATCACTTTTGGAAATCAAAAAGATACAAAAAGCCGTATTAGCAAGCTAGTAAATAATAATTTGAATTACAAAATATTGGATAAAGAATTAAATACACGTCCTAATGTTTCGTATATAACTTTAATAAGAAACAAATAATTTTATATTATGAATAATAGTTTAATAGATGGTAAGAATAGTATGAATGATATAACTGTTAATATTTGTTCTCCTGTAATTAATAAACCTAATAATATATGGTGGGCATGTCTTTTTTTATCATTTTTGGGAGTACTATTATGGGGATATAGTATTATTTCAGTTTTTTATTATGGTATTGGATTATGGGGACTAAATTCTACAGTTGGATGGGCATGGGATATTACATGTTTTGTATGGTGGGTAGGTATAGGTCATGCTGGAACTTTAATTTCTGCAATATTACTTTTATTTAGACAAAATTGGCGTAATTCTATTAATAGATCAGCAGAAGCAATGACAATTTTTGCTGTTATATGTGCATTAACATATATTTTATCTCATATGGGTAGGCCATGGCTCTTTTATTGGGCATTACCTCTTCCTAACCATTTTGGTCCTTTATGGGTTAATTTTAATTCTCCTTTAGTATGGGATGTCTTTGCTATATCTACTTATTTTTCAGTGTCAGTGTTATTTTGGTATATAGGATTAATTCCTGATTTAGCTACTATTAGAGATCAATCACATGGTATAAAAAAAAATATATATAGTTTTTTAAGCTTAGGGTGGAATTCTTCAGTTAAATCATGGCATAAATTTGAATCTGTTTCATTAGTATTAGCTGGATTATCCACACCATTAGTTATATCAGTACATACTATAGTTTCATGCGACTTTGCTACATCAGTTATACCAGGATGGCATACTACTATATTTCCACCTTATTTTGTGGCTGGTGCAATATTTTCAGGATTTGCCATGGTACAAACTTTACTAATTATAGTAAGAAAATCTCTTAATTTTAACAATTATATCACTATAAGACATATAGAATTAATGAATCTAGTTATCCTGGTTACAGGATCAATAGTTGGTGTTGCATATTTAACAGAATTATTTATTGCTTGGTATTCAGTTTCTCCATATGAGAAATATGTATTTTTAAATAGAATTAAAGGGCCATATTATTGGGCTTATTGGATAATGATGTGTTGTAACGTTTTTTCTCCACAATTTATGTGGTCAAAAAAATTGCGTACTAATATAACTTTTACTTTTTTGATATCTATAATTGTTAACATTGGAATGTGGTTTGAAAGATTCGTTATTATAGTTACATCTCTACATAGAGATTATTTACCATCAAGTTGGACTATGTTTTATCCCTCATTTTATGAAGTAAGTTTATTTATAGGCTCAATAAGTCTTTTTTTATTTTTATTTTTATTATTCATAAAATTTTTACCTGCTGTTGCAATATCTGAAGTAAAATTGTTAACAAGAAAATAAAATTTACATATGTATAAAAAATATATAATAGCATTATTTGATGACGAAATTTATTTATTAAATAATCTTGAAAATTTGGTAAAAAACAAAATATTAATAGATAATGTATATACGCCGTATCCTATTCATAAGATTGAGAAAATTTTAAATTTAAAAAAAACTAAATTGCCATTTTTTGCCTTTATAGGAGGCTCTTTAGGTCTTATTTTAGGCTTTAATATGATGTTTTATATGACTAATAATTGGCCTATGAATATAGGAGGTAAGCCATATGTTCCTTTTCTAAGTTTTATACCTATATGTTTTGAAATGACTATTTTATTATCTGCTTATAGCATTGGTATTATGTTTATATTAAGTATTTTATATAAAAAAGATTCTGATATAATTAATACGAGAATTACAAATGATCAATTTGCAATTGTTATTGATGTTAGTAATCATAATATTGACAATATATATATGTTAAAAAATATATTAAAATCAAATGGTTCAATTGATATAAATGAAAAAATTTATGATAAAAAATAAAATATTATATATTTTAATGGCATTATTTTTATTAAGTTCTTGTTATCCAGCAGCTAAGCCTAAAAAAGAACCCAATTGGAGATATGCTCCTCAAATGTATGATTCTGTTCCTTATAATCATGATAACTATAATGAAATTTTTTTAAATAATGTCACGTCTCAAAAGTATCCTCATAATACCATTCAATATGATCAAGAAATTGATTTAATAGAATTTAGCGATTTTACACAAATGAGTAAATATTATTTAAATAATCCTATAGATAATAGTTTATTTAATATAAATGAAGGAAAAAAATTGTATATAGCAATATGTTCACATTGTCATGGGAAATGTGGAAAATCAGATTCTGATATGATTTTAAGCGAAAGATATCCTATTAAACCTCCTAAATTTAACGATTGCAATAATATAAGACCTCGTAATAATATCTCTATTAAAGAATATAATCCAGGAATGATTTACCATAGTATTAAATATGGATACGGTATTATGGGAGCGCATAGAAATATACTATCTACTAAAGAAATATGGCAAATAGTTTTACATGTACAAAAATTGCAAAATATATGAATAACAATATAAATTTTAAATTAAAAATTAATTATAAAGTATATAATATATTAATTATTTTATTTACGATGGGTATTTGTCTATTATTTATAGAGTATTTACATGATGGAATAAAAATAAATAATTTATTTTCTAATATGTTAATTAACTCATATTATTTTACTATTGTATCTCTATTTGGTATTATGTTTTATTCAATACAATATATATCTATGGCAAGTTGGTCAGTTATTTTATTAAGAATTTCTCACATGTTCATGTTTTTATATCCTATATTTTCTACTATACTGTTATTAGTTATTATTTATGGTCTATTTAGCAATATTTTATATTTTAATTGGTCTAATATAGAATTATTAGATATTAAATCTATCAATTATGATTTAATAATTGCACAAAAAAACATTTTCTTGAATAAGAAATTCTTTATTGTGAGAATAATATTATACTTATTATTTTGGTTTTTTTTTATATTTAAAATTAATCAAATTAATAATTTTTGCCAAAAATATAATAAAATTAATTATTTCAATATTAATTTGAAATATTCTGCAATGTTTTGTTTTGTTTTTGGATTTACTTTTCCTTTATTTGCAATAGATGTTATAATGTCATTAGAACCTCATTGGTTTAGCACTATTTTTGGATGGTATAATTTATCTCTATTATGGATTAGTGGGTTATCATTTATTACCATTTTAACTATATTAGTAAAATATAATAATGATTGTTTTGCATTTAATGAAAATCATCTCAATGATTTAGCAACTTATATATTTGCTTTTTCAATATTTTGGGTATATATTTTAATTTCACAAAATTTATTGATTTGGTATTCTAATATTCCAGAAGAAATTATATGGTATCAAACAAGATGGTTAGGAGGATATTATAAATTGTATATTATAAATATTATAATGAACTTTATGGTACCGTTTTTCTTCTTAATAAGAAAACAATTTAGAAGAAATTATAAAATAGTTTCATTAGTATGTATTTCATTAATATTAGGTCATTGGCTAGATATATATATAATGATTTCACCTGGAGTAATTGGCAAATTTTATAAAATAGGATTAGTAGAAATAGGTATGTTTATGATGTTTTTTAGTATGTTTTTTATTTTAATATTAAAAAAATTAGAAAAAATTGACATTTATACAAAAAAACATCCTTATTTGTCAAATAGTATTAAACATGAAATATAAATTATTATGAAAATAATATTTGCTTGCTTAACATATTTTTTTAGTAATTTTTTATTTTCTCAAGAATTAGGGCAATATATTGATGAAAATAATCAAAACTCTATTATAGAATATATTTTTTATAATAGATATATAATACTAATATTAGTTATATCCATATTATTATATAGAATTATTACAACATCGATCAATATTTTCAAATTAAATATGATTTTAATTAATCAACCTTTGAAAAAAATTGATTGGCAATATTATACAGGTTATTTTATGATATTGTTTTTATTATCAGGTATATTTTTATCATTATATCAGTTTAAATTTTATGGATTAGATTTATGGTATAGTTCTGCTACATTACATGGTCAATACTATGATTTTTTATTTTTAATTGTAACATTATTAGTTTTGATAGTGTTTTTTATAACACATATATTATTATTTTATTTTATACATAAGTATAAAAAAAATCATAATAGGAAAGCTAGTTATATTACTCATAGTAATAAATTAGAAATTTATTGGACATCAATAACTTCTTTAATATTACTATTAACAGTAATATATGGCAATGTTATATGGAATAAAATCGTAATTAATAATCCTAATAAAAAAGATAATAATTCGATTATAATAGAACTTACAGGAGAACAATTTAAATGGACAGCTAGATATGCAGGATATGATGGAGTATTAGGAAATAGAAGTTTTAGAAATATTCATGATAAAAATATACTAGGAATTGATTTTAATGATAAATATGCATTAGATGACATAGTAACTAATGAAATTGTTTTACCTGTTAATAAATCTATAAAAATGTTAATTTCATCTAAAGATGTTATACATAGTGCATATATCCCTGAATTTAGATTGCAAATGAATGCAGTGCCTGGAATGTATACCTCATTTACATTTACTCCTATAATTACAACTAATGAAATGAGATTAAAAAAAAATGATGAAAATTTTGATTATATACTTTTTTGTAATAAAATATGTGGAGCTTCACATTTTAACATGTGGATAAGAGTTACAGTATTAACAGAAAATAACTATAATAATTGGATAGACAGACAGACAACATTTTATCAAACAATAAATTCAATATGAAAATTTTAAAATATATATTTTCTCGAGATCATAAAATAATAGCTAAACAATTTCTCATAACCGCTATGTTTATGGGGTTTATTGGATTATTTATATCTGTATTATTTAGATTACAATTAGCCTATCCTAATAGGCCTTTTTATATTTTTAAATTGTTTTTTAATAAATTTGCAAATGATGGTTATTTAGATCCTTCATTTTATTTATCATTAGTTACAATTCATGGAACTATAATGATTTTTTTTGTTTTAACTGGCGGATTAAGTGGAACATTTAGCAATTTACTAATACCTTTACAAATAGGTGCAAGAGATATGGCATCACCATTTTTAAATATGTTATCATATTGGTTATTTCTATTGTCAAGCCTTACAATGTTGTATTCATTTTTTGTAATTACAGGACCTGCATCTGCCGGATGGACAATATATCCTCCTTTAAGCGCCTTACCTAAGGCTATAAATGGCTCAGGAACAGGACAAACTGTATGGCTAATAAGCATGTCAATATTTATAATATCTTCCTTAATAGGCAATATTAACTATATTACAACTATTATGAATATGAGAACTCAAGGTCTTACTATGTATAGATTACCAATTATTATATGGGCATTATTATTAACAGCTATTTTAGGATTGTTATCTTTTCCTGTTTTAATGGCTGCTGTAATATTATTAATATTAGATAGAGGTTTTGGGACTAGTTTTTATTTAAGTGATATATTTCTTGCAGGAGAATATCTTCATTATGATGGAGGTAGCCCAATACTATTTCAACATTTATTTTGGTTTTTAGGTCATCCAGAAGTATATATAGTAATATTGCCAGCATTAGGAATATCTTCAGAAATATTATCAATAAATTGTCGTAAACCATTATTTGGATATCATACTATGATTTATTCATTAATTGCAATTGCTGGATTATCTTTTTTTGTATGGGCACATCATATGTTTATTAGTGGGATAAATCCTTTAATAGGTAGTGTATTTACAATTACTACTTTAATTATTGCAGTTCCTTCAGCTATTAAAGTTTTTAATTATATAGCTACAATATGGAGAGGTAATATAAAATTTACAACACCCATGTTGTTTACAATAGGTTTAATATCTTTTTTTATTACAGGAGGATTAACAGGTATATATCTTGGTAATGCTATTTTAGATATCAATCTCAATGATACATATTTTGTTGTAGCCCATTTTCATATAGTAATGGGTAGTGCTGCAATATTTGGTATGTTTGCAGGTATATATCATTGGTATCCAAAATTATTTCAAAAAATGATGAATGAAAAATTAGGACATATCCACTTTTGGATAACATATATATCTATATATTTAATTTTTTTTCCAATGCATTTTATGGGAATTAATGGTATGCCTAGAAGATATTATGATTTTAATGCCTTTGGGATGTTTAATATATTTATTAACATGAATAAATTTATTACAATAATTTCAATAATATCAGGTTTTGCGCAATTAATATTTCTTTATAATTTTACTTATAGCATGTTTAAAGGTAAGGATAGTTCTAAAAATCCTTGGAAAGCCAATACATTAGAATGGACTACTCCAATTGAACATATTCATGGTAATTGGGAAAATGATTTACCTGTGGTTTACAGGTGGCCATATGAATATAGTAATCCCAAATATCAAGATGATTATATGCCACAAAATATATCTGATAAACATTAATTATGAAATCATATAATGATAAAAATATTATTGCAGTAAAATTTATAGTTTGGTTATTTATATTAAGCTCTGTAATGCTTTTTGCAGGTATCACTAGTGCATACATAGTTAATAGAATTGGTTTGTTGAATGCTAACAAATGGATCTATATTCAATTACCAAATGTTTTTATATGTTCAAATATATTACTAATAATAAGTAGTATAACTATATATTATGCTAATTATTTATTTAATGAGTATAAATATTTGTATAGTAAAACACTATTAATAATAACATTTTTTATAGGCATATTTTTTTTAATTTTACAATTAAATGGGTTAAAGTATTTAATAAATAACAATATATATTTGTCAGGTAATGTTGCTGGGTCATATATATATAATATCTATTATACATGGAGTACATGTTATATTTGGTCTTTTAGGTATTTGTTATTATTATTTTTTTATACAACAAAATAATAAATATTACACGCAAACAATTGTCATATATTGGCATTTTATAACTTTTTCGTGGTTATATTTATATTGTTTTATGTTATTAAATAGATAAAATTATGAATGATATACATTTGAATAAAATAAATCATCAAAACTGGAAATTAATGATGTGGTTATTTTTAATATCAGATATTTTTACTTTTTGTGGATTTATCAATGTATTTTTTGCTCTGAGATTAAATAGTAAAACTATATGGCCTAATGGTGATATAGTTTTCACATATGTACCTTTAATAGGATACAATATACCATTAGCATTTGTAACTATAATGACATTTATATTGATAATGAGTAGTATATCTATGTATGCATCAACTTATGAATATAAAAAAAGTAAAAAAATAAATTCTCTAATATGGCTTTTTTTTACAATATTAATAGGTATAATGTTTATATTCTGTCAATCCTTAGAATGGATACATTTATCCAATAAAGGATATTGGTTTGGCAAAATACCAATAGGACATAATGTTAATTATAGCAATATTTTTTTTGCTATTACAGGGTTTCATGGAATACATGTTTTAATTGGTATAATGATTAATATATTTATTTTTATTAAAATTTATCTAGAAAAGAGAATGCATTCCTATAATTTTTTAAATAATGCAGGATTATATTGGCACTTTGTGGATTTAATTTGGGTCTTTATATTTACCTTTATATATTTGATATAATTAACAATGAATTACAAAAAAATCTTTAATATTTTTATATTATTAACATTTTTTACTTTAATTGAATTTTATATTTCATTTTTTTTAATAAATTCTACATTAGTAAAAAATATTATATATATATTTTTAACATTTTTAAAATCATATTATATTGTATTTTATTTCATGCATGTTAATTCAGAGAAATTATATTATAAATTATTATTTATATTACCTATAATTTTGTTATTGTTTTTAACAACAATAATATTTATTGAATATTATGAAGTATTATGATACTTTTACAAAGTATATTATATATACGATATCTTTTTCAGTTATATTGATTGTTTATTTAATAAATAATCAAAACATAAATTGTAATATCAAAGAATACATAAATTTCAACATTTATTTAATACCATTTATTAATTGTATTTTAAATACAATTTGTAGCATATTATTAATTATATCATTTATAT
>CP063811.1:395648-412869 GCA_022818785.1 Bacteroides sp. | reverse complement strand
AAAAAAAAAAAAATTATTATACATGTAATATGTAATACATGTTCATTGATATTATCAATAATATTTTTAACATTATATGTCATGTATCATATAAATGGTATTCAAACACAATTTCCTAAAACAAATTTATTTTATAATGTTTACATTTTTATATTAATAACTCATATAATTTTGGCTGCATTTGTAATACCTCTAGTTTTATTCTCATTTTTTTATGCTTTAAATAAAAATTTTATACAACATAAAAAAATATCTTTATATACTCTAGCAATATGGCTTTATGTAACAATTACTGGTGTAATTATTTATTTAATGATATCTCCTTATTATGTTTTATAAAATCTTTATATATTTTATTACATTATATTTTTTAAACTATGAAATAGTAGCACATTCTCAATGTGCTATGTGTAATATGGCTGCAGAATCTTCATTTCAAGAAAGAAGTGGATTATCTAGTGGACTAAATATCGGAATATTATATATATTTTTAATACCATATATTGCGATTTTTTGTATATATATTATATGGAAATTATACTATAGAAAAATATAATTTTATTTAAAAAATAAAATTAATCCACCAGTAATAATCATATTTAACATAGCCAATGGTATTAATATATTCCATCCTAAGTATATTAATTGATCATATCTAAATCTAGGCAAAGTCCATCTAACCCATATAAAAAAAAATATTAGGAAAAATATTTTAATAAATAATGACATGATACCTATTATAACTATTATATTATTATGTACACCTAAATGATGTAACAAATTCATTCCAAAATAATTATATCCTCCAAGATACAAACATGATATCACAGTAGATGATATAAATATATTAATATATTCTGCAAACAAAAATAATCCTAACTTCATACTGGAATATTCTGTATGAAATCCTGCTATTAATTCAGTTTCACATTCTACCAAATCAAATGGATTTCTATTAGTTTCTGCAAATGAGCATATTAAAAATATTAAAAATCCTATAGGTTGGTAAAATATATTCCAATTTAATGAATTTTGTTGTAATACAATTTCTTTTATACTCATAGTATTCGTAGACATTATTAATGTTATAAGTACAATATTCATAGAAATTTCATAACTAATATTTTGAGAAGCACCTCTTATTGATGATAATAATGAATATTTATTATTAGAAGACCAGCCTGATAAAATTATACCATATATATTTAAGGATATAATACTAAATATGTATAATATTCCTATATTAATATCTGATATTTGTAATTTAATTAAATAATTATTAATCTTTAATGTTCCCCCCCATGGAATAACTGCACTGTTCATTAGTGCTAAAAACATATATAAGGCTGGAGCTATTACAAATAATATTTTATTGGAATAAAATGGAATAATTTCTTCTTTAGTTAATAATTTTATACCATCCATTATGGGCTGCAGAAGACCATATGGTCCTGCTCGATTAGGACCTATGCGATCTTGCATAAATCCTGCTATTTTTCTTTCAGCTAATGTTGTATACATAGCAATTAATAATGTAATTGCTAATACTATTATAATAAGAAGTATTTTTTCTATCATATAAAATATAATTTAATATAAAATGTTTTTAATTAAAAAATTAAAATTTTATTTTAATTAAAATTAAAAAATATTAATTATATATTATATAATATGAAAAAATATAATTTTGGAGCTGGACCATCTACTATTTCAGATGAAGTTTATAGAAAGTTGTCTAAATCAATTATAAAATTAAATGATTATGATCTTTCAATATTAGAAATATCTCATAGAAGCAATATATTTGATGATATTTTAGAAAAAACTATATATCTTTTTAGAAAATTATTAAATATTAATAATGATTACTCAGTTTTATTTTTGTCTGGTGGAGCAACTAAGCAATTTTTTATGATACCATATAATTTTCTTGAAAATATTAAAAAAAATGAATGTGCAGGGTATATAGATAGTGGATTTTGGTCTTATAAAGCAATTAATTATGCAAAATATTTTGGTAATATTGATGTAATAGCATCTTCCAGACATGATAATTATAAATTCATACCTAAAAAATATAAAATATTGTTTGATAAAAAAAAATATAAATACCTTCATTTTACTTCAAATAATACCATAGTAGGCACACAATTTAAACAAATACCTAAAATTAATAATATTCCTATAATATCAGATATGTCTTCTGATATTTTGAGCAAATTTATTAATATTAGAGATTTTGATATGATATATGCTAGTTCACAGAAAAATATCGGCCCATTAGGAGTTACAATCGTTATAATTAAAAAAGAATTTGCAAAATCAATAAGTAATAATATACCTGGTATCATGAACTATAAAAATCACATTAATAGTAAATCAGTTATGAACACACCAAATATTTTTGCTATATATGGAATTATGTTAAATTTAGAATGGCTAAAAAATAAAGGAGGAATTAAAATTATAGAAGAAGAAAATAATTTAAAAGCAAAATTATTATATTCAGAAATAGATCGTAATTCAATGTTAGAAGGAACTGTTAATATAGAAGATAGATCATTTATGAATATATGTTTTAATATTAAAAACAAAGATTTAAAAGATAAATTAGTAATGCTATTAAATGAAAATAACATAGTGGGATTTTTAGGACATAAATTACATCCTTATTTTAGAATATCTTTATACAATGCTATTAACTTACATCAAGTTAAGTTTTTAATAAAAATATTACAATTATTTGAAAAAAAATATAGCTAAAAATATATAAAAAAATAATATATTTACTAATTATATATAAACTCCTATAATTAGGGCCCTTAGCTCAGTTGGTTAGAGCAACAGACTCATAATCTGTAGGTCGATGGTTCAATCCCATCAGGGCCCAATTTTTGTATTTTGACATTATTCAAATTATATTTTCTTTTTTATGCCTTTTAATAGTTTAAACGATTTTGTTAAGACATTAATCAATAATAATGAATTAATTAATATAAAAGAATATATAAATACTAATTTAGAAGTTACAGAGATCGTAGATAGAATTTCTAAAAATCAAGGTCCTGCTCTTTTATTTCAAACAAATGGAACCAAATTCCCTCTTTTAATAAATTCTTTAGGAAGTTATAAACGTATATGTCTTGCATTAAATATTAATAATATAAAAGATATAGAGGCAAAAATAAATAAATTATTTCAAGGAATAGATATAGGACAAAAAAATGTTAGTATTTTAGAAAAAATTAAATTATTGCCCAAATTAATTGCTATTAGTCATTTAATGCCTAAAAATATTAATAAAAGGGGGATATGTCAAGAAAATATTTTATTATCTAATGAAATTGATGTCAATATTTTTCCTATTCTAAAATGTTGGCCTCAAGATGGAGGTAAATTTATTACATTACCTATGGTACATACATATCATCCTGTTGATGATATGATTAATATAGGAATGTATCGAATACAAGTATTTAGTAAAAATATAGTATCTATACATTGGCATAAGCATAAAGTTTCTAATGAGCATTTTCAATATTACAAAGAAAATAATATTAAAATGCCAATTGCAATTACTTTAGGTGGTGATCCGGTATATACATATTGCGCAACTGCACCTCTTCCTAAGAATATAAATGAGTACGTTTTAGCTGGTATATTAAGAAATAAAGGGGTTGAAATGGTAAAATGTATAACTCAACCTATCAGAGTACCTAAGGATGTAGATATAGTTATAGAGGGATATATTGATCCTAAAGAGAGTTTTTTATTAGAAGGCCCATTTGGCGATCATACAGGATATTATTCATTAGAAGATTATTATCCTAAAATGCATATAACATGTATTACTTATAGAAACAAAGCTATATATCCTGCTACTATAGTAGGAATTCCTCCTCATGAGGATTTATATATTGGAAAAGTCACAGAGCGTATTTTTATATTACCATTAAAGATAGGGGTTATGCCTGAAATTATAGATATGCGATTTCCAATAGAAGGAGTATTTCACAATTTAGTAATTATAAAAATTAATAAATCATATCCAGGTCAAGGTTTTAAAGTAATGAATGCAGTTTGGGGATCTGGACAAATGATGTTAACTAAAATTATTATTGTTATTGATGAAAAAATAGATATATACAATGATTTAGATATAGCTAGACGAATTTTCAATAACATCAATAATTTAGAAAATATATTGTTTAGTATTGGTCCATTAGATGTTTTAGATCATGCTTCGCAAGCTCATATGTTCGGAGGTAAAATGGGTATAGACTTAACAAGTCAGTATTATAAATCAAACATTAATAATCATCAATTTTGTCGATTGGTTAAACCATTATTCAATAATATAAATGTTAACTTTATAAAAAAATTATTTGTTGAAATAAAAGATATTAATACAGAATTACTTAAATTTAATATACCAGTTATATTTATATCAATAAACAAAATATACTATAAACATATTGATTTGATAAACAAAAAGCTATTTAAATTAAAATCTTTTAAAGATATTAAATCAATAATATATCTAGATATATTATTTAAAAAAGATAATATATCTACTTTATTATGGAGATGCTTAAACAATATAGATGTAAAAAGAGATAGTTATATTATTGATTATAAAAATGAAAAAAAAATAAGTTTTGACTGTACTAATAAAAATTATTTGTTAGATAAATTTGATAGAAAATGGCCAGAAATAATTACTTCTGACACAGAAACCATTAAAAAAATAGACAAAATATGGAATAAATTAAATCTAGGAAAATTCATAGAATCACCATCAAAAATATATAAAGATATATAATCAAGGACTGATATTCCCATACATTCTAGGAAATGCCATAGTTTCTCTCACATGATTAGTTTTACATATCCAGCTAATTAATCTTTCAATACCTAATCCAAATCCAGAATGAGGAATACTACCATACTTTCTTAAGTCAATATACCATTGAAAATCATTAATATTAATATTATTAGATTTTATATTACTTATTAATATATTTAAATCATCTTCTCTTTCAGATCCTCCAGCAATTTCCCCGTATCCTTCTGGAGCTAAAAGATCAACATTATTAACTAAATCATTATTATCAGCATTTTTTTTCATATAAAATGGTTTTATTTTATAAGGCCAATTATATATCATTACAGGTGTATTAAAAATTTTCATTAAAGCAGTTTCATCAGAACCTCCTAAGTCATTTCCATATTGAAATTTTTTAGCTGAATTAATCCATAAAGGTATATTGTTAATGTTCTCTAAAATTTCTTTAGATTTATTTTGTAATATATCAATTTTATTAATAATAATATTGTATTCTTTTTTTTTAATTGTTTTATTTTGTAATATTTTTTGGAGTTCTAAAATTTCTAATTTGATATTTTCAATATCTACTTTTTTTCTTTGAAAATCATTTTGTAAATAATCAATTAAATTTATATTATTAACATTTTTTTTACCATTTAATATTAAAATAATTTCTTCATATGTAATTCTTTTAAAAGGGTTACAAAACATTTTTAATTGATTAATGTCTCTATTTAAAATTTTAAGCTCATTATCATTATTATTAATAATATATTGAATAATAAATATGATTAATTCTTCCATTAAATTCATTATCATATTTAAATCATAAAATGCTATTTCAGGTTCTAACATCCAAAATTCTGATAGATGTCTTCTTGTTTTAGATTTTTCTGCTCTAAATGTAGGCCCTAATGTATATATTTTATTCATTGACATTGCAGCTGCTTCTCCATATAATTGACCTGATTGACTTAGATATGCATCTGAATTATAAAAATTTGTTTTAAATAGCGTAGTAGTGTTTTCTACGAAATTACTGGTTAATATAGGTGTATTTATATAAATAAATTCTCTATCATTAAAAAAAGTGTGTAATCCATGCAATACATTACTTCTAATTTTCATAATGGCCCATTGTTTTTGGGATCTTAACCACAAATGTCTTTTTTGAATTAAAAAGTTTATACTATGATTTTTTTTGCCAATAGGAAAATTATTACATAATTGATACGGATATAATTCATGAATTTGAATTTCATATTTTTTACTCTGATTTATATTTGAAATAACAACACCTTCAATATAAACAGAACTTTCTAAAGTTAGTTTTTTAATTTTATTTAATAAAATTTCACTAGCATTATTTTTATGAATAAAACATTGACAAATGTCAGTGCCATCTCTTATAACAAGAAATATAATTTTTTTGGTGTCTCTTTTACTTTTTATCCATCCTTTTATAATAATTTTATTGTTTAAATTATTAACTGATATTTTTGATATGTATTTATGAATATACTCCATTTTATAAAAAAATTATACAATATTACATAAATGTAATATAAAAAAATAATTATATTATTTATATATTACATATCATAATATTATTACAATGTTGAAACAAAAAATAGATATTAAATTATTTCAAAAAATATGTCCTCAACAAATACAATTTATTAAACTTTTACAATTACCAGGACATATGCTAAAAAAGAGAATTAATGAAGAATTAGAAATTAATCCTGTATTAGATTGTGATAATATATATGATACAGAAAATAATGAAGAATATAATTTTAAAAATTATAATGAAGAATACCAACAAGATATAGACAACAGTAATTTATATTATCAATATAATAGTTTAAATTATAAGAAAGGAGAAAATAATGTCGATATATCTAATAATAAATCACATTCTATATATACTGATTTTTATGATTATTTATATCAACAATTAGAAATTATGAATTTAAATTATAAGGACAATATTATAATGAGAAATTTAATTGGTAATATTGATATTAATGGTTATTTACATAGATCTTTATTAGCTATTATACATGATATTTCATTAAAAGAAAATATAACATGTAGCCAAGATGATATAAATAGATGTTTATCAATGTTGCATAAATTTGATCCTCCTGGAATAGGAGCTCGTAATTTAAAAGAATGTTTATTAATTCAATTAATAAATAATTATTCTGATAACCCAAAAAAAAGTATTGAATTAGCTATTCTAATAATAGATAAATATTTCTATGAATTATATAATAAGCATTATTCAAAACTAGAAAATAAATTATCATGTGATAGTAATTTTTTAAAATTAGTAATTGATGAAATTGTTAAACTAAATCCTAAGCCAGGAAATAGTATTTTAGATAAAAATATAATAAAAAAATCAGATATTATAATACCTGATTTTAGAATAATAAATTTAGACAATAAATTACGAATTACATTAAATGATAATAACTATCCTAGTTTGAAAATTAATAATTTTTATATTCAAATTATGCAAAAGAAAAATAGTATTAAAATGAATAAAAAAAATGATAATGATACTATTAATTTTATAAAAAATAAAATAGATTCTGCTAAATGGTTTATAAATGCCATAAATCAAAGAAAATTAACATTAATTAATACTATGCAAGCAATAATACAATATCAATATAAATATTTTTTAACAGGTAATGATATATATTTAAAACCTATGATATTAAATGATATTGCATTAAAAACTAATATGGACGTTTCTACAATTTCAAGAATAGCGAATAATAAGTATGTAGAAACTGATTTTGGTATTTTCAAATTAAAATATTTCTTTTCTGAAGGAATTAATACTTTTAAAGGAGAAAAGGTTTCTACAAAAAAAATCAAAAAAATATTAAAATTAAATATAATTAATGAAAACAAACAAAAACCTTTATCAGATAATTTATTAGCTAATAAGATGAAAAAAGAAGGATATAAAATTGCTCGAAGAACTATATCAAAATATAGAGAGCAATTAAAAATACCTATTGCTAGATTAAGAAAAAAATATTAATTAGCTTTTTTATTATAAAATTTAAGTGAATCAATAATTTCAAATTGTTCACAATACATATCAATTTTTGCACTACCTATATTGTTAAGCAAAGTAAAATTAATTTTATTTTGATGATTTTTTTTATCATTGTGCATTATATTAATTAATTCATTAAACAATAATTCAGATATTTTTTGACAATTAAATTTATTAATTATCAAATTAGTAATAGAGTTCAAATCTGATAATAATAAAGTATTTCTTATATAAGATAAATAACTTTCACATATCATACCTATTGATATTGCATGACCATGTGATATTGGAATATTATGATTAAGAAATAATCCCTCAATAGCATGTCCTATTGTATGTCCAAAATTTAATATTTTTCTAATATTTTGTTCATTTATATCTTTTTCTACAATCTCATTTTTTATCTTTAAAGATTTATAAATTAAAATATCATTTATAATGTCATGATGTATATGATTAATTTTTTGTAATTCATTATAGTATATTTTATCGTATATTAATCCATGTTTAATCATTTCAGCAAATCCACATAAAATTTCATTGCATGTTAATGATTTTAAAAAATTATTATCTATATAAACTGATTTTGGATTTTGAAAATTACCTATGCAATTTTTAATATTATAAAAGTTAATTCCTGTTTTAGATCCTATTGATGCATCTACTTGTGCTAATAAAGTGGTAGGTATATTAATAAAATCAATACCTCTTTTATATGTAGACGCTATAAAACCTCCTATATCAGTTATAATGCCTCCTCCTAAATTTATCATTAAACTATTTCTATCAATTTTATTCATTAGCATATATTTCCATGCTTTAATTACATTATCTATACTTTTATTAATTTCTCCTGATTGTAATTTAATATGATAATATTGCTTAATATTAGTTTTTTGAATTAAGATAGGCTTACAATATAATTCACTATTTTCATCAGTAATTATCACTATAGTGGAATAATTATTTTTTTTAATAAAAAAATTAATATAATTGTATATATTATTTCCTATATATATGTTATAATCTTTATTTTTTATAAATGAAAAATTCATAATTGTATTTTTTTCAATTTTTATTTAATATTTTCCTTACATGATAAAATATAATCAAATTATTTATAAATCATTAATCATAACAACAGTTTTATTAATTTTAGGATGTACATCGAAAAAAACATTACCTTTTTTCGAAAAAAATCAAACATTAAGTATCCATGATTTTAGCTATAAAAAAGAATACCATACTATATCAAGCTTTAAACTGATTAATCAAAATAATGAAATAATTACCAATGAATTTTATAACGATAAATTATATGTAGCAGACTTCTTTTTTACAAATTGTCCTACAATATGTCCTGGAATAAAAAAAAACATGTTAAAAATTCAAAATAAATATCTAAAAGATAACAGAGTACATTTATTATCACATACTATAGATTATAAAAATGATACTGCATTAATTTTAAAAAAATATATGAAAAAAATTGGAGCCAATGAAAATAAATGGAATTTTGTATATGGTGCAAAAAATGATATATATGAAATAGCAAGAGAATCCTATATGGCGTATATAAAAGAAGATAGCAAAGAACCAGGGGGTTTTTTACACAGCGGGGTATTATTATTAATAGATAAAAATAGATATATAAGAGGTGTATACGATGGATCTTCAAACAAAGATATCAATATATTAATCAAAGATATTAAAATTCTGCTAAAAGAATACTAATCATGATATATAGTTATTGATATTAGTTATTTTACCAGTTATTGCAGCTACTGCAGCTACTGCAGGACTAGCTAAAATAGTTCTAGCACCAGGACCTTGTCTACCTTCAAAATTTCTGTTTGAAGTAGATATACAATATTCTTTAGTAGGAATTTTATCTTCATTCATTGCTAAACAAGCAGAACAACCTGGTTGCCTTAATATAAATCCTGCACTGTCTAAAATTGTATTAATACCTTCATCAAAAATTTGTTTAACAACTTGTTGGGATCCTGGAACAATATAAGCTTTCACGTTTTCTGCTTTTTTATTACCTTTAATAATCTTAGCTACAATTCTAAAATCTTCTATACGTGCATTTGTACAGCTACCAATAAAAACATAATTTATAGGTTTCCCTAATAGTTTATCTCCTGGTTTAAATCCCATATATTTAAGAGATTTAACGAAATCATTTTGTTGTTTTACATCAATATCTTCTATAAGAGGTATATTTCCATTTATTGGGATACCCATTCCTGGATTAGTACCATATGTAATCATTACAGGAATATCTTCTGCATTAAAATAATATTCCTTATCAAAAGAAGCTTTACTATCTGTATACAATGTTTTCCAAAAACTAATTAAATTATCTAATTTATCTTTTTTAGGAGAAAATAATCTATTTTCTAAATATTTAAATGTTACATTATCTGAATTAATTAATCCTCCTCTTGATCCCATTTCTATGCTCATATTACATACAGTCATTCTTTCTTCCATACTCATCTTTAAAAAGACATCTCCATGGTATTCAACAAAATATCCTGTACCACCATCAGAACCTATTTGAGAAATTATGTATAATATAACATCTTTTGCACTAACACCTTTTTTTAAGGTGCCATTTATATTAATACGCATTTGCATTGGTTTTTTTTGTATTACACATTGTGTAGCCAATACAGATGCAACTTGACTAGTTCCTATACCAAAAGCTATAGAACCAAATGCTCCATGTGTAGATGTATGACTATCTCCGCATACTATAGTCATGCCAGGCATTGTAATGCCTAATTCTGCACCTATAACATGAACTATTCCTTGATATTTATGATTTAATCCATATAAAGTAATATTGTTTTCTTTACAATTTTCATATAAAGTATCTATTTGTTTTTTTGATAAATATTCTTTTATCGGTAAATTTTGATTTAGTGTAGGTACATTATGATCAGTTGTTGCTATTATTTGATCTTTTCTAAAAATTGGTATACCTCTTTCTTTTAACTCAAGAAAAGCTTGAGGGCTTGTTACCTCATGAATAAAATGTTTATCTATATATATAACTGAATATTCATCAATTTCATTTACAACATGCATTTCCCATATTTTATCAAATAGAGTTTTATTCATTTTTAAATATTTATAATTAATTATAATCAAGCATTATCTTATGCAAATCTTCATCTGCAACATATTTTTTTTTATCTGCATATTCAATAAATATATTATATATTTTATCAATATTAAAATTCTTTAAATCGTAGTTTAATGTTTTTAATTTATATTTTAATGCAGCTCTTCCACTTCTAGAAGTAAGAATAATTGAAGATTGATTAGCTCCTACATCTTTAGGATTGATTATTTCATATGTTGATCTATTTTTTATCATACCATCTTGATGTATTCCAGAAGAATGAGCAAAAGCGTTAGCACCAACTATAGCTTTATTAGGTTGTATATTTACAGACATATACTCAGACACCATACAGCTGGTTTTATATAACAATTTAGTATTTATTTTAGTGTAAAATCCTAATTGATTTTTTTGATATATAATCATCGCAACTTCTTCTAAAGAAGTATTACCAGCTCTTTCACCTATACCATTAATAGTACATTCAATTTGAGTTGCCCCATTCCTAATACCTTCTATAGAATTTGCAGTTGCTAATCCTAAATCATTGTGACAATGAGTTGATATATCTACTTTATCTATTCCTTTTACATTTTCTTTGATAAATTTTATTTTATTCCCATATTCATCAGGCAAGCAATATCCCGTAGTATCAGGAATATTTAACACAGTAGCTCCAGCCTTAATAACTGATTCGCATAATTTTGCTAAAAAAATATTATTTGTTCTTCCAGAATCTTCAGCATAAAATTCAATATCATTTATAAATTTTTTCGCTAATTTAACTGCATAAACAGCTCTTTCAATTATTTCAGATTCTGTACTATTAAATTTAAATTTAATATGTTCGCTAGAAACTCCTATACCTGTATGTATTCGAGGATATTTAGCATTTTTTAATGCTAATGCAGCTATTTCTATATCTTTTTGCACTGCTCGTGACAATGCACAAACAGTTGTATTTTTTATAATTTTTGATATTTCTTGTACAGAATTAAAATCTTCAGGACTGGATACTGGGAATCCAGATTCTATAATATCAACATTTAAACGTTCTAATTGTAATGCTATTTCAATTTTTTCTTTTTGATTAAGTTTGCAACCAGGAGTTTGCTCTCCATCTCTCAATGTTGTATCAAAAATTTTGATATTCTTTTTCATAAGATATATTGATATATTTCTTTCAACAATATTAAAACAATAAATAATGTATTACTACAAATAAATATAATAAATTCATATTATAATATGATAATGTTTTTTATCTATGTTTAATATTAATAATATCCCCATCTTTAATCAAATAATCTTTACCTTTTATATTTTTTTTATAATTTAATTTTAATGCATTTAAAGATTTATATTCGCATATATCATAATATGAGTATACTTCAGAACATATAAAATTTTTTTTTATATCAGAATGAATAATACCAGCTGCATCTAAAATAGTAGAGCCTTTTTTAATACACCATGAATGTATTTCTTTATTATCTATTGTAAAGAAATTTATCATGTTAAGCATATTAAAACACTTTTTAATTAATAAATTTATATTATCACAATCATTTTTATAACTATTAATATCTATAGATATAATAGAGTCATTATCTAATGAGTATTTATTTTTTAATTTATCAATATATATGTAATTATTATTACTAATATTTCCTACGAAAATAGATTTTTTATATGTTAAAAAAGAAATATTATTTAATATATGTAAATTGCTATTACTAATATCTTGCATATAATTCAAATTAACTCCCTTTAACAATAAATTTTTACATTTATCTAAAAATATTTTTTCATTTAAAAGATTTTTTGTATCACAATATTTATTAATTTTTAACATTCTTTTATCAATAGTTTCTAAATCTTTCAATTGCAATTCTAATTCCACTATTTCTTTATCCCGTAAAGGATCTACTGTGTTATAAATATGAGATATTTCTGTATTATCAAAACATCTTAAAACATGTATAATCAAATTAGTATTTCTTATATCAGATAGAAATTTATTACCTAATCCCATACCTTGACTAGCATTTTTTACTAAGCCAGCAACATCAATAATTTCTATATTGCTTTTAATTATATTTTTGATATTAAAAATATTAGAAAGTTTATTTAGGCGATCATCAGGTACATTTACAGACCCTAAGTTAGATTTTATTGTACAAAAAGGATAATTTTGTGAATTAATTTGTTGATTTGTCAATACATTAAATAAGGCAGATTTTCCTACGTTTGGTAGCCCTACGATACAACATTTTATATTCATTATGATCTAATTATAATATTATTTATTTTATATTCATTTATAAGTATTTCCATAAAAATATTTATCTCTTCATCTTTAAGAGTTCTTTTATTATGTTGAAATATATATCTTATTGAATATGATTCATTATTTAATCCTAATGAATTATCTTGATATTTATCAAAAATAAATAAATATTTTAATATATTTTTTGTATTTAAATTATATGCTATGTCACATATATTTTTAAAATTTATTTTTTTATTTATTATTAATGATAAATCTCGCTTTATAATAGGATATTTTGAATAGGGAATGTAATCAACTTTATTTTTTATTATATTATTAATAACATTATAATTTATTTCAGCATAAAATATATCTTGTTTATTGCTTAAATAGGAATCTATGTAATTAGAGATCTTGCCCAAATATCCTAATTCATATTTATCATAAATAAATTTAATTCCATAATCCAAATATGGATAATTAAAATTTATTACTTCATATTTTTCAATACCAATTTTTTTGAAAATTGCTTCTAAAATTCCTTTTAAAGTAAAAAAATTAACATTATAAAATTCCCATTGCTGAAAATATATTTTTCCTGTACCCCATAATGCTATTTTGTCTTTTTCAACATATTTATTATTAAATAAATGATATGTTTTACCAATTTCATATAGTAGAAAATCTTTATTATTTTTATTTATATTACTAATTATTGTTTTTAATGCACTTATAATCATATTATATCGCATAATATTATATTCCTTGCTAAGGCTATTTGAAATTGACACAATATTACTAACATTATCATGAAATATATTAGCATATTTATCGCTACTAATAGGACATGTAATTATTTCATAAAAATTGTTTGATGATAAAAAATATGCGATTTTCTTATTCAAAGAAATATTGTTAATATTATTGGTTAATTTACTATTGTAAATATTGTCAATTTCATTAAAACGCATTAATTCTTTAGTAATATTAATATCACTCTTTATATCACTTCTAGAAGAAGGTATTAATAATTGAAATATACCTTCATTTTCTTTTAAAATTTTAAAATTAAGTTTTTTAAATATTTTTATCGCTATCTTTTTTTGTATTTTTTGGCCTATTGTGAATTGATAATTTTTTATATCATAATTTATTATATTATTATTATCATAATATGAATTTTTATAATTTTTTACATAAAATGTATTAATATCTTTATATTCTTTTCTTAGTAGCGATAAAATTCTATTACTAGTATAATCAATTATATTTTTATCATATTTTATTTTTTGATATTTATTACAAATTCTAAGTCTATTGGAAGTTTGTGATATTAAAGCATCATTATAGTATGCTAATTCTAATAATATATTTTTTGTATTACAATCAAAATTATTTTTTTGAAAAAATCCTGATAAGCTTATTATATTTTTATCATCATGCATTATGATATCTTTTTCATGTAATTTGAAATTTTGGCCTTTATATATAAAATTTCTGAACTTATTTTCATTTAAAGAAATTTGAATTTTTTTATTTATATATTCATCAATATTGTAAATATTGATAATTTGTCCAGTTTCTAATAAAATAAAATTTGCAATATCTTGTATATAATTAACAGGTTTTATCAAATGAAAATTTAAAATATTTAAAATCCATTTGGGAGTAGATTGGTAATAACTAAAATCACTAACTATTATACCTAAATATTGTTTACAAATTACATTACTTGTAATATCAATTTTTAATAAATGATCGTTTGATATTAAATTTTCTTCAAAAAATGTATTATAATATTTTATCTTATTATCTAATAATATATTTATTTCTTTAGCTATACCTAAATATGATCTCATATCATATCTATCAGGATTTAAATAAACATCTATTGTATCATTATTTATAACATCTGATTCTATCCCCATTGTATTTAATTTATTGACTAATGTATAAATGTCAATATTTATATGAATATATTTTTTTAATATTTTAAAAGAAAATAACATTCTTATACAAAATTAATTTAATAATATTTTATTATAATGAAGTGAAATTCTAGATTTTTTATTAGAAGCATTATTTTTGTGTAAAATATTTTTGCTTTTCAATTTATCTATCATTGATATTGTATTTGTATACAATGTTTTTATTTGAGTTTTATCATCTGATTTTAGTATTTTTTTAATACTATGTCTTAATGTTTTTAAATAATATTTATTGTATAATTTTTTTTTAAAGGATTTTTTAATTCTTTTTAAAGCAGATTTGTTATTAGCCATATTATATAAGTTTTTTTAAAATTATTTTTTTTAAATATAAAAAAAAAGAAATAATCATTTCTATTATTTTTTATAATACTAATGGCATAATAATCATGATTAATGTCATGTCTTTTTTTTGTATAGATGGCATTAACAATACTGCATTATTATTGCTAGAGATTTTTATTGATATATTGCAATCATCAATTACATTTATCATTTCTATTAAATACTTTACATTAAATCCTATTTCTATAATATCATTTTTCACATAATCACATTTTAATATCTCATTATATGTATTTAAGCAATTTTGATCTTCAGATGATATTTTAATGCAATTTTTTGTAATTTTAAAATTAATTTGATAATTTATTTTATCAGAATATATAAATCCTCTTTTTAATGCATTTAATATTTGTGATTTATTTATAATAATCTCTTTATCATTATTAGAAGGTATTACAGCATTATAATTAGGAAATTGTTCATCAATTAATTTACTAATAATAGTATTATTTGATGTTTTTATTTGTAAAAATTTATCATTAAAAAATAAATCAATATTGTTTATCTCTTCTTTGTTTTGATATTTTAATATATTAAATAATTTAATAGGTATAATAAATGATCTTGGATTATTAACGGAGCCTTTTTTTAAAGTTAATTTTGTTAACCTGTGTCCATCCGTACTAACAAAATTTAAATATTCATGACTAGTTTCAAGTAATATACCTGTCATAGATGGTCTTAGTTCATCTTTGGCGACTGTTAAAAGAATGCTATTTATAATTTCTTTTACTTCATTAATATTTAAATTAACAAATTTATTAAAATCTAAATTAGGCAATTGTGGATATTCACTACCACTTGAAATAGAAATTTTATATACACTTGTTAGGGATTGTATTTTTATATATTTGTCATATATTTTAAAAAAAATATTTTGATCTGAAATTGTTTTAAGAGTATTAATTAAAATTTTTGCATTAATAACAAAATTACATTGAAAATTATTATTATTATCTATAATAATATTTGTATACATATACAAATCTCCATCGCTAGAAGTAATTTTTAATTTATTATTTTCAATAATGATTAAAAAATTTTCCAATATAGGGTATATATTATTGAATTTTATAAGATTGTTATTATTTTTTAAACTTTCATAAAAAAAGTCTGAATTAATTTGAAATTGCATAAAATATATTATTTAAGTGATTTATCAATAATATTGAATATTTGACTTTTTAAAGTATCAACATTCATATTTTTTTTGATAAATACTGTTGAATGAACTACGACATCAATAATACCTGGTTTAGAACCATATCTTAACCCATTGTTATAAAATATATATTTAGCATTTATAATGCTAATAGGTATTATTGGTATTTTATTAATAATAGACAAATAAAATGCACCATTTTTAAAATTCATTAATCGTTTTCCATTTTTTGATATAGTTCCTTCAGGGAATATTATCATACTTATTCCATCTGATAAATTTTTACTACATTGTTGTAATATACTTTTATTATAATCTTTGTTATTTCTATCTATACCTAAATCAATATTTTTAAAAAAAAATCCTAAAATAGGCAAATTTGCTAACTCTTTTTTTCCTAAAAAAAAA
>CP063811.1:378927-395598 GCA_022818785.1 Bacteroides sp. | reverse complement strand
AAAAAAAAACTTTTCCATTAGTAATTATTAATAATATTAATATATCAAGATAAGAAGTATGATTGGCACAATATATATATGTCTTTTTTTTATCAAAAAATTTAATGTATTTTATATTTATACTTATAAATGCTAATTTTAAGATAATTTTTGCTAATTTTCTTCTCAAAATATTTAATGAAATATATTTATTTCTATTTTTGAAGAAAATCATCAATGGGTATGTCAAAAATGATATAAATAATATCAATATAATTATCCAACAATAATGGATATATCTTAGTATATATTTCATATATTCAAAAATAAGATTTTTATAGATTATTAAAATATTAATTATGAAAACTTTAGTAAGTGGAATACGTCCTAATGGTAATTTACATATTGGACACTATTTTGGAATTTTAAATACAATAAAAATATTACAAAATAAATATAAATGTTATTGTTTTATAGCAAATATACATTCTTTAAATAATAATAAATCAAGTTTAATAATAAATCAAAATATCATTAAAATTACAGCTCAATATCTATCAATAGGTTTAGATCCTAAGCTAATTAATATATATTTACAATCATCTTTAAAAGATGTATTTGAACTCTATTATTATTTAAATATAAATTCTTCTTTAAATGAATTAAACAAAATAAAAACTTTTAAAGAAAATTTAATTAATAATAAAAAAGCTAATTTAGCTACATATACATATCCAATTTTAATGGCATCAGACATTCTCTTACAGAATGCTGACTATGTTCTTATAGGTAAAGATCAAAGACAAAATTTAGAAATAACAAGAAAGATAGCACGTAGATTTAATGCAAAATATAATACTGATTTTTTTAAAATTCCTAATATGTATATTAATAACAATGTTCCTTATATTTTATCTTTAGATGGAATTAATAAAATGGGAAAATCTTTAAATTCTAAGTATACCATTTATTTATCTGATGATTATATAACTATAGAAAATAAAATAAAAAAAGTAGTTACTAATAGTAATAAAACAAAATGTGAAGTTAATAATTATAATTGTGCTTCAATTAATAATTTATTTAATTTAATGAAATTGTTTTCTCATAAATCAACATACTTATATTTTATGGATTCATATAAAAATAATTGTATATCATATTATGATATGAAAATTCAATTATCAAAAGATATATACAATAGAATTAAAAATATACAATACAAAACAAATGAACTAATTAATAATAAGAAATATATCATAGATATAATAAAAGAAGGTGCTTATCAAGCACGCAAAAGTGCTAGTAAAAATATAAAAGAAATTAGAAATATTATTGGAGTAAAAAATTTATAATAAATGAATTCAAATACTAATAGAATTAATAATTTAAAAAATATTTTAAAATTAAATATTGATCCATATCCACCTGAACAATATAAAATCACACATTATATTAATTTTATAATAACAAATTACATCAAATTTGATAGTCAAAATAATATAACTATTGCTGGTAGAATAATGGGTAAAAGAGTTATGGGAAAAACCATGTTTATAACAATAATGGATCATACAGGAAAGATTCAATTATATATTAATAAATATAATATAAATGATTCATGCCAATATGATTTATTAATTAAAAAATTATTAGATATAGGTGATATAATTGGAGTTCAAGGAGTAGTTTTTCTAACTAAAACTAATGAAATAACAATTAATGTTAAAAATATTAAACTATTAAGTAAATCATTAAAAGATTTGCCAATTGTTAAAAAAGACTCTAAAGGAAATATATATGATGAATTTAATAATAAGGAGTTAAGATATAGAAATAGATATGTGGATTTAATTGTAAATGATAAAATAAAAAATATTTTTTATATCAGATCAATTATTATAAAAATTATAAGGTCTTTTTTTGATGATAATAAATGGCTAGAAGTTGAAACTCCAATATTACAAAATATATATGGAGGGGCTAATGCAAAACCTTTTTATACATATCATAATGCCTTAAATAAAAAATTTTATTTAAGAATATCTAACGAATTATATCTAAAAAAATTAATTGTAGGAGGTTTTGAGGGAGTTTATGAAATAAGTAAAATGTTTAGAAATGAAGGCATGGATAGTACACATAATCCAGAATTTACTTCTTTAGAATTATATGTAGCTTATAAAGATTATATTTGGATGATGGAATTAGTAGAAAAATTATTATTAAAAATATCATGTTTAATATATGATAATTCTAATATTAAATTAGAAAAATGCAATATAAATTTTAAAAAACCATATACAAAGTTAACTTTTTATGATGCAATTAAAAATATATGTAAAATTGATATGATTAACTCTTCATATGAAGATATAAAAATTTATTGTAATAATAACAACATCGGTATTACAAGTGGTAATAGAGTAGATATTGCTTTAGATATTTTTGACAAAAAAGTACAACCTAAATTAATAGATCCAACTTTTATAATTGATTATCCATATCAAAGTACACCATTAGCAAAAAAACATAGAAATAATAGTTCTTTAGTAGAAAGATTTGAATTATTTATTAATGGTAAAGAAATAGCAAATGCGTATTCTGAAGAAAATAATCCAATAGAACAAAGAAATAAACTCGAAAAACAGTTAATTGAAAATGAAAATTCTGAAAATATCTTAGATGAAGATTTTTTAAATGCTATGGAATATGGTATGCCTCCAACATCAGGATTAGGGATAGGTATAGATAGATTAATTATGATTTTTACAAATCAAAATTCTATTCAAGAAGTTTTATTATTTCCCCATATGAGAGATAAAAATAATTAATTTTTTAATTTTAAAACATTATATTTTAAATAAATAATTAATTTTAAAATGTTTAAATTAATCAAAAAATTAGAAAATATTTCTATTCAAGTTAGAAGAGATGTTTTGCGTATGATATATTATGCAAAATCAGGTCATCCTGGAGGATCTTTGAGTGCTACTGATATGTTAGTTGTGTTATATTTTCATATAATGAATCACAGTAATAAGTTTTCCATTGATGGCATTAATGAAGATATATTTTTTTTATCAAATGGACATATTTCTTCATTGTGGTATAGTGTCTTAGCAAGATGTGGATATTTCCCATTAGAAGAATTAAAAACATTTAGAAAGATTAATTCACGCTTACAAGGGCATCCTACTAATGCTGAGGAATTACCTGGAATTAGAATTTCATCTGGATCATTAGGGCAGGGACTTTCAGTAGCTTTAGGAGCAGCATTATCAAAAAAAATTAATAATGATAAAAAAATCATATATATTATGCTTGGAGATGGAGAATTGCAAGAAGGACAAATTTGGGAAGCTGCAATGTTTGCTGCACATTATAAAATAGATAACATAATTTCTATTATAGATTGTAATGGTAAACAGATAGATGGTAATGTTGATGATATAATTTCTTTAGAAAATTTATATTATAAATGGCAATCTTTCGGATGGAATGTAGTTGAAATTTATAAAGGCAATAATATCGAAAACATCATTATAGGTGTTAAATATGCAAAATCTTTATTAGGCAATAATAAACCAATTGTAATTTTATTAAAAACACAAATGGGATATGGTGTTGACTTTATGGTTGATGATCATAATTGGCATGGAATGTCATTAAATGAAATTCAAATCAAAAAAGCATTAAATCAATTAAAAACAGATTTGAAAGATTATTAATTTTGTATTAAAATGGAAAAAAAAGATACACGTTCAGGGTTTGGAGATGGACTACTAGAATTAGGAAAACAAATGGGAAATGTAGTTGCCTTATGTGCAGATTTAACAAAATCTATGAAAATGGAAGCTTTTAGAAATCACTGCCCTGATCGATTTTTTCAGGTTGGTATAGCTGAGGCCAATATGATTGGAATTGCTGCAGGTATGACAATAGGAGGGAAAATACCATATACAGGTAGTTTTGCGAATTTTACTACAGGTAGAGTTTACGATCAAATAAGACAATCTATAGCATATTCAAATAAAAATGTAAAAATATGTGCATCTCATGCTGGTCTTACATTAGGTGAAGATGGAGCTACTCATCAAATTTTGGAAGATATAGGATTAATGAAAATGTTGCCTAATATGACTGTAATATGTCCTTGTGACTATAATCAAACTAGAGCAGCTACAATTGCTATTGCTAATCATTATGGTCCTGTATATCTTAGATTTGGAAGGCCTAAATTACCTGTATTCACATCTAAAAATGATACTTTCGAAATAGGAAAATCTGTCGTTATGAAAAGAGGTAGGGACATTACTATTATAGCAACCGGTCATCTAGTATGGGAATCAATAATTGCAAGCGATTTTTTATTAAAAAAAGGTATTGACGCTGAAATAATAAATGTACATACTATAAAACCTTTAGATAAAGACACTATACTTGATTCAATAGCAAGTACTAGAGCTGTAGTTGTAGCAGAAGAACATCAAATTAATGGTGGATTAGGAGACAGTATTGCTCAATTATTATCTATTTATATGCCTACAAAAATGAAAAGTATATCTATTAACGATATGTTTGGAGAAAGTGGTGATCCATATCTTTTAATGCAAAAGTATAAGATT
The DNA here is from genome assembly GCA_022818785.1 of Bacteroides sp. Classification (GTDB taxonomy): domain Bacteria; phylum Bacteroidota; class Bacteroidia. The sequence continues at coordinate 390,991 of CP063811.1, read as the reverse complement.
GATTATCAGTCTATTGTTAATTCAGCATTAAATTTATTATCTGATTGCAAAAAATAAAAAATATATGATAGATAAAGTATATAATTTTATAGATGAGTTAAAATTTAATAACATCAAACAAACAAGTTTTAAAATATCTAAAAAAATAATATCTATTATTAGATATAATATTACAAAAAAAGGATATGTTACTATTGGAATGATATCTGACTATAATATAAATCTTATATATCAAGATTTGATTTTAGAATTATCAAACTTAAAAAATATATTAAAAAATATTTATATATTTAATATATCTGATTTTTATCCAATAAATAATAATAATATATACAGTACTTATCATTATTTATCAGAATTTTTTTTAAAAAAAATAAATTTCCCTATTGAAAATTTCTATAATATGGAATTTAACCGTAAAAATGATATTGAAAAATCGTTTAAAGATTATGATAATAAAATACAACAATTAGGCAATTTTGATTTAATAATTTTAAAAGAACCATTAAATAATATTATATATATTAAAAATATTAATTATTGCACTGGAATAATTGATTTATCTGAAAAAGATATAGAAAGAATATTTTCTAATTATATATATAAAGACATAGTATATAAAAATATTTGGTCTATAGGATTAAATACAATTTTAAAATCTTCGCATATTATAAGTATAAATAATAATAGCTTAATAAATCATCCTAATATAGAATATTATACTTATCATAATAATTATTACAATAAATGGAATAACAGCAAAGAATCATTATTAAGCATCTCGAAAGATAGTATAAAGAAAACTATATATAATATATCAATAAAAAATGACAAGCCTATTTCTAAATTTACGCTAAAAGATTATCAATTAAATCCATCGATAATTGGTAATTTTAAATCAATAAAAAATGCAAATAATTATTTTTTAAATATTTTTAAAAAAACTATTGTTGATGATCCAGGGGTTAATGAAAATAATAAATCTAAAAATATTATAGTTTTTAGTCCACATCCAGATGATGATATTATTTCAATGGGAGGAACAATTATAAGACTGCATAATATGGGATATAATGTTAATATAGTATATCAAACTTCAGGTAATATAGCAGTAAGCGATGAATATGTTTTAAAGTATTTAGACAGTATAAAATCATATTCAGAGTTATTGAATTATAGTGACAGCTTTATGACGAACATAAATTGTACCATTAATAATTTTTTTAAATTAAAAAATAAAGGCGATAAAGATTTAACTATTATACGTAAAATAAAAGGTATTATTAGAAGAAATGAGGCAAAATCTACTTGCAGATTAATTGGAATAAAAAATGCAAATATACATTTTTTAGATATGCCATTTTATGAAACAGGTTATATCAAAAAAAAAGATTTATCATATGCAGATTTTATGACTATAGTAAATATTATATTAAAAATAAATCCTGCACAAATATATTCTGCTGGAGATTGGTTAGATCCTCATGGTACCCATAAAAAATGTTTTCAATCTATTATTGAAGCCATTAATATAATAAAATCTAATAAATTATCGAATGATATTGATAATTGTCTTATATGGCTATATAAAGGAGCTTGGGATGAATGGAATATATATGATGTTGATATGGCTATATCAATGAATAATGAAGAAATTAAAAAAAAAAATATGGAATATTACGACATGAATCTCAAAAAGATGGAGTAGTATTTCCTGGAAGTGATAAAAGGGAGTTTTGGCAAAGAGCTGAAGAAAGAAATCAAATAAATGCCCAATCATATAATAAAATTATGGGTGTAACTTTTTATAAAAGTATAGAGGCATTTGTAAAATACAATCCACTTTTATTAAGATAAAATAGTATTAACCATTTTTATTGCACTTTTTAAATCATTAGTAAAATGACATAATTGATTAACATTAGACTCTTTTATTATGCTTTTTGCTATACTACTATTAGTTCCCTGCATTCGTATTACAATTGATATTTCTTTTTTTATAAAATTATTATTGTAGGCATCTATTATACCTTTTGATACTTCATCACATCTAACTATACCTCCAAATATATTTATTAATATAACTTTTACATTATCATCTCTAGATATTATTTCTAATGCTTTTCTTACTTTTAAACTATTAGCAGATCCTCCTATATCTAAAAAATTAGCTGGATTATGTCCAGATAATTTAATCATATCCATAGTGGCCATTGCTAAACCTGCGCCATTGATCATACATCCTACATTACCATTTAATTGTATATAATTAAGATAATTTATACGAGCTTCAATTTCATTTTTATTTTCTTCTTCAATATCTCTTAAACTAACATATTCTTTATGTCTATATAAAGCATTATCATCAAGAGTTATTTTAGCATCTACAGCATATACACCATGACTAGTAAAAAGTAAAGGATTAATTTCTATCAAATTTGCATCTATTGTATTATATGCATAATATAGCTGTTTAATTAAATTAATTGTGTCTTTTAATAAATATTTAGGAGTATTTAAGTTAGATGCAATTTTTCTGGCATGAAAATCGGTTATTCCTATTTGAGGATCAATGTTGATTTTATGTATTTGATTAGGATATTTATTTGCAATTTCTTCTATTTCCATACCTCCTTCTGGTGAATAAATGATAACATTAGATTCTTTTTCACGATCTAATGTAATGCTTATATAACATTCTTGTATAAATGTGCTATTCCAATATATATCTTCTGATATGAGTATTTTATTAACTTTTTTCCCTTCATGATCGGTTTGTTTAGTTACTAAATAACTACCTAATATTTTTTTAGCATATTTTACAATATCTTCATAAGATTTTGCTAGTTTAATGCCGCCAGCTTTTCCTCTTCCTCCAGAATGTATTTGTGCTTTTACTACATAATAATTTATATTATTATTTTTTGTAAATTTATCAAATTCATCTGATATATGTTTAATATCATTGATTATAAATCCTTTTTGTACAGGTATTTTAAATTGTTTTAAAATATTTTTTGCTTGATATTCATGTAAATTCATATAGTAAAGTGCAAATTTTATCTAAATGTAACAAATAAATATATGAATACTTTTATATATTATCAATTAATATATTATTTTTATATTTTTTTTTAAATTATAGATATTCAATATTATAATTTTATATAATACCAATTTTACATGATTAAATTAACAAGACCTTTAGTATTTATTGATTTAGAAGCTACAGGATTAAATATTTTAAATGACAAAATTGTAGAGTACTGCTTTTTTAAGGTTATGCCTGATATGTCTAGTATTACTCTATATGATAGAGTAAATCCAGGTATAAATATACCAAAAAATGTTTCTAAGATTCATAATATATATGATGAAGATGTAAAAGACAAAAAATATTTTATAGATCATTCTAAAAAAATATTTGAATTTATATATAAATGTGATTTAGCAGGGTATAATTGTAATAGATTTGATATACCACTGTTAACAGAAGAATTTTCGAAAGTTAACATAGACTTTGATATTAATAATCATAAAGTTATAGATGTTCAAAATATTTTTCATAAAATGGAACAGCGTACTTTATCTGCAGCTTATAAATTTTATTGTAAAAAAGAACTTAAAAATGCTCATTCTGCAATTATAGATAGTAAAGTCACATATGAAGTTTTATTATCTCAAATTTCATATTATAAAGATATCAAAATCAAAGATAAGGAAGGACAATTAAGGCCATTAATTAATAATAATGTCCACGATTTAAGTTCATTTACCTCTACATCCAATAGAGTAGATTTAGCTGGTAAAATTGTATATGATATAAATCAAAAAGAAATATTTAATTTTGGAAAATATTTAGGACAATCTGTAGAATTAGTATTAAAAAATAATCCTCAATATTATAACTGGATTCTAAAAAGCAATTTTCCTCATAATACAAAAAAAGTAATTACAAAAATTAAATTAAAAATGAAATAGCAATCAAAAATATTTTTGATTGCTATACATTTTACATATTTATTATACTTCTTTATAATCAGTTGTTTTTGTATTCTCTGTTTTTGTATTATTTTCATCATTTACTTTTTGTTCAGAATTTTTGTTATCTTTATATAAATCAGATGATGCAATATTCCAAGCATCTGATAAATTTTTGGTATGCTTTTCAATTTGAGATACATCTTTTTTACTATAGCTTTCTTTTAAATCTTTTAAACAAGCTTCTATTTTAGATTTATTATCACTAGATAATTTATCTTTATATTCTTTTAATTGTTTTTCAGTTGAAAAAATTAAAGAATCAGCAGAATTTAAAACATTAGCTTTTTCTTTTAATTTTTTATCATTTTCAGCGTTTTTTTCAGCCTCTTCTTTCATCTTGTTTATTTCTTCTTTACTTAATCCTGAAGATGATTCAATTCTGATTTTTTGTTCTTTATTCGTTCCCTTATCTTTTGCACTAACATGTATAATACCATTTGCATCAATATCAAACGTAACTTCTATTTGAGGCACACCTCTAGGTGCAGGAGGTATTCCATCTAAATGGAATCTTCCTATTGTTCTATTGTCTCTTGCCATAGGTCTTTCACCTTGCAAAACATGTATTTCAACACTAGGCTGATTATCAGCTGCTGTAGAAAACACTTCACTTTTTTTAGTTGGTATTGTTGTGTTAGATTCTATTAATTTAGTAAAAACATTTCCCATAGTTTCTATACCAAGTGATAGTGGAGTTACATCTAATAATAATACATCTTTAACATCACCAGATAAAACACCTCCTTGAATTGCTGCTCCTGTAGCAACTACTTCATCAGGATTAACACCTTTTGATGGTTTTTTATTGAAAAATTTTTCTACTGCAGATTGAATTGCAGGTATTCTAGTAGATCCACCTACTAATATAATCTCATCAATATCAGTATGAGATAATTTAGCATTTTTTAATGCAGATTTGCAAGGTTTAATTGTACGAGCTACTAAATCATCAATCAATTGTTCAAATTTTGCTCTTGTTAAAGTTTTTAGTAAATGTTTAGGTATACCATTAACAGGCATAATATATGGTAAATTAATTTCTGTAGCATTAGTACTTGAAAGTTCAATTTTAGCTTTTTCTGCTGCTTCTTTTAGTCTTTGTAAGGCCATTGGATCTTTACGTAAATCAATTCCTTCTTGGCTATTAAAATCATTTGCTAACCAATCGATAATTTTTTGATCAAAATCATCTCCTCCTAAATGTGTATCTCCATCTGTTGATTTTACTTCAAATACTCCATCTCCAAGTTCTAATATAGAAACATCATGTGTTCCACCCCCACAATCAAATACAATAATTTTACAATTTTTATGTTTTTTGTCTATTCCATATGCTAATGCTGCAGCCGTTGGTTCATTAATAATTCTTTTAACTTTTAATCCAGCTATTTCTCCAGCTTCTTTTGTTGCTTGACGTTGAGAATCATTAAAGTATGCTGGAACTGTAATAACTGCTTCATTAATAGTTGAACCTGTAAAATCTTCTGCAGTTTTTTTAATGGATTGTAATATAATAGATGATATTTCTTGAGGCGTATATAATTTTCCATCTACATCTACTTTAATTTCATTTTTATTTCCTCTTACTATTTTATATGATACTCGTTTGCTTTCTAATTCAACTTCATCATATTGTCTACCCATAAATCTTTTGATAGAAAAAATAGTTTTTTTTGGATTAGTAATAGCTTGTCTTTTTGCAGGGTCACCAACTTTTCTTTCATTGTTATTCATAAATGCTACAATTGATGGTGTAGTTCTTTTCCCTTCATTATTCGGAATTACTACAGCTTCATTTCCTTCCATAACAGAAACACATGAATTTGTAGTTCCCAAATCTATACCTATAATTTTTGACATAATTAAATTAATTTTATAGTTTGTAAAAAATATAACAAAATTTATACTTCAATACTTGTGCCAAATATTATTTGGTATTTAATATGCCCTTATATCATATAAATGTTATCTGACTAAATGGCAGAAGATACATATTTCGTTTAAAAATTATAATTAATTTTATAAATTGTATTATTACTAATCTAGTTTTATGATAAACCAATTAATAATTCAATTCATAATATTATAACATAATGAAAAACAATATTATCAAATCAGTATTAATTATAGGATCTGGACCAATAATAATTGGTCAAGCTTGCGAATTTGACTATTCAGGATCTCAAGCTGCTATGGCATTAAAAGAAGAAGGAATAGAAGTATCTATAATAAATTCTAATCCTGCTACTATTATGACAGATAAGATAATAGTAGATAATGTCTATCTTAAGCCTCTTGAAATACAATCCATTATAGATATATTAATTGATCATATAAATAATAGAAAACCAATAAATGCTGTTTTACCAACTATGGGTGGGCAAACTGCTCTTAATTTATGTATAGAAGCAGAAAAATTGGGATTGTGGAAAAAATATAATGTTGAAATTATTGGATTAGATCATAATGTAATTGATATAACAGAAAATAGAGAAAAATTTAAAAATCTAATGATAGATATAGGTATTAATGTACCAATATCTCATAAAATTACTTCTTTAGAAGAAGGTAATAAAATTGCAAAAAAAATAGGATTTCCACTAGTAATTAGATCATCATATACACTTGGAGGTCGTGGAGGAGGGATTGTATATAGCAAAAAAGATTTAAATAATGCTGTTGAAAATGGATTAAAAGCATCACCGTTAAATGAAATAATAATGGAAAAATCATTATACGGATGGAAAGAATTTGAATTAGAATTATTAAAAGACAAAAAAGGAAATACTATTATAGTTTGCCCTATAGAAAATTTTGATCCAACAGGAATACATACAGGAGATTCAATAACAGTAGCGCCTACTATGACATTGCCAGATAAAATATATCAAAAAATAAGAGATATGGCAATTAAAATGACTAAAAACATAGGATATTTTACTGGAGGATGCAATGTTCAATTTGCTATTAATCCAATTAATAATGATATAATGGTAATAGAAATTAATCCTCGTGTATCTAGATCTTCTGCTCTTGCATCTAAAGCTACTGGATATCCAATAGCTAAAATTGCTGCTAAATTGTCTATTGGGTATAATTTAGATGAATTGAAAAATCAAATAACAGGAAATACATCTGCTTTTTTTGAACCTACTATAGATTATGTTGTAGTTAAAATTCCCAAATGGAATTTTAATAAGTTTGTAGGATGTAACAATATTCTAGGATTACAAATGAAATCTGTAGGTGAAATTATGGCTATAGGAAGAAGTTTCAAAGAGGCATTTTTAAAAGCATGTTATTCAATAGAAAGTGATATTTTAAAATTGAATAATAAAAAGACTTTTACAGAAGATAACATTATATATAATTTGAAAAATCCTTCATGGGATAGAGTATTTTATTTGTTGCAAGGATTTAAATCAGGAATGTCAATAGATTTATTATATGAATTAACTAAGATAGATAAATGGTTTTTAAATCAATTAAAAGAAATTATTGTTTTAGAAAAAATACTTGAAACATATAATATTGATAATATACCTATAAAAATTATAAAAGAATATAAAGAATATGGATTTTCAGATTATCATATGTCTGTCATATTAAAATCTACAGAGGAGCAAGTTTTACATTTAAGAGAAAAAAATAACATAAAAAGAATATATCACATGGTAGATACTTGTGCGGGAGAATTCAATGCATATACTCCTTATTATTATTCTTCTTATAATGAAGAGAATGAATCAATTTCTAATAATACAAATAAAATCATAATAATAGGCTCTGGACCTAATAGAATTGGTCAAGGAATTGAATTTGATTATTCATGTGTACATGGTATTTTAAGTATAAAAAAGTGTGGCTATGAAGCTATAATGATAAATTGTAATCCTGAGACTGTATCAACAGATTTTAATATTGCTGATAAATTATATTTTGAACCATTATCATGGGAATATATATATGATATAATTAAATTAGAAAATCCTTTAGGAGTAATTGTTCAATTAGGTGGACAAACCTCGATCAAAATAGCTGAAAAATTGAAAAAAAACAATATAAAAATATATGGTACTTCTTATGATAATATTCATCTTGCAGAAGATAGAGGAAAATTTTCTGAATTTTTGATAAATTTAGGTATTCCATATCCAAAATATGGAATATCTGATAATGTTAATCAAGCATTAACAATTGGCAATAAAATAGGATATCCTTTGTTAATAAGACCTAGTTATGTTTTAGGAGGGCAAGATATGCATATAGTTTATAATAATGTTGAATTAACAAATAAAATCACTAAAATTTTTGACAAAACAAATAATAATGTAATTATTGATCATTTTTTAGAAAATGCTAAAGAAGTAGAATCTGATGCTATATGTGATGGTAAAAATGTTATAATAATAGGTATTATGGAACATATAGAAAATGCAGGCATACATTCAGGAGATTCAACATCTGTTTTACCAACTTTTTCACTATCAAATGATATAATTAACCAAATAAAGAAATATACTATTTTAATTGCACAAAAATTAGAGATAATAGGTTTTATAAATATTCAGTTTGCTATAAAAAATGATACAGTATATGTTATAGAAGCTAATCCTCGTGTATCTCGAACTGTCCCTTTTATTTCAAAAGCATATAATATATCCTTTGTTGATATAGCTACTAAGATTATAATAGGACATGAAAAATTAGATAATATTAATATTAATACTAATATGCAAGGTTATGCTATTAAAGAACCTATATTTTCATTCGATAGATTTCCTGATGCTGATATAAAGCTAGGACCAGAAATGAAATCTACAGGTGAAAATATACGATTTGTAAAAACTTCTAAAGAAATATACAAGTTATACAATTTGAATTAACTATTAATCTCAGAATCAACAATCATTATATCATTAAAAATTGATGACATTTCTTCTATATCATGATATGCTTCTGAATAATATTCATAATCTCCTGTTGTAAGAATAAAATTAGAATCTATATATTGAAAGTATATGTTATTATTATATTTTTCAATATATAGTTTTTTATATTTTAAATATTTATTTATATCACTGCCATAATATAATAATATTCTATATCCTTTTTTTGTTTTATAATTTGTATTTAATATAATTCTATCATTGATTATCTGATCAATCAGAGGATCTTTGTATTCTATTAAAATAATAATGCAGAAAAAAAATATAATGTTTTTATAAAAAAAAATCATTTATAGTATTTATTATACAATATCATTTTACTGTTAAATAAAAATGATATTAAATCTTTATAAATAGATAAAATCATTTTGTCAAATAATTTAAAAGATTCGATTTTATATATTAATAAAGGATCTTTTTGTTCATATATTACGTTTTGAACTGATGTTTTTAAATAATCTATAGTTCTTAAATGTTTTTTCCAATAAAAATCAATTATACTATTCATTAAATTACTTTTATATGTGAAAATAAAAGAATCATTAATTAATTTATTTAAATTAATTAAAATTTGCCTTTTTTTATAGGAAAACACTACAATAGTATTGTGTGTGTTTTTTAAATAAATATTATAATCGGATATAATTTGTTTACATATTAGATTATATCGGTATTCTATAATATTATATAATATATTATAATCTTTTTTAATTTTTTTTAAATCCAATTTATCTTCTTCAATTTTAAATCCAAATATATCAAAAATTATTTGTTGCAAACATTTATTATTATTTAAATTTTGATATAAAATATTTTTTATAATTTCTATAATTGAATTATAAATTTCTATATCTATTCTATCATATAAAAGAGTATTATATCTTTTAGAATAAATAATATTTCTTTGATAATTAATGACATCATCATATTCTATTAATCTTTTACGAATATGAAAATTGCTATTTTCTACTTTTTTTTGAGCTTTTTCTATAGAATTATTAATTATTTTGTGTTGTATAATTTCATTTGCGTTATAACCTATAGAATTCATTATATAATGAATTCTATCTGAACCAAATAATCTCATTAAATCATCTTGTAATGAAATAAAAAATTGAGATACTCCTGGATCTCCTTGTCTACCAGATCTTCCTATTAATTGGTTATCAATTCTTCTAGATTCATGTCTTTCGGTACCTAATACAAACAACCCACCTAACTTACGTACTTTATCTGATATTTTTATATCTGTGCCTCTTCCTGCCATATTTGTGGCTATAGTAATACTTGATTCTATACCAGCTTCTTTTATAATAGAAGCTTCTTTGTCATGATATTTAGCATTCAATACATTATGTTTTATTTTTATTTTTTTTAAAAAACTACTTATTAATTCAGAATCTTTAACAGATGTTGTACCTACAAGAATAGGAACACGTTTTTTATGCAATTCAATTATACGTTTTAATATATATTGATATTTAATATCTTTTGTTTTAAATATTAAATCATCTTTATCTAATCTTATGACAGGCAAATGTGTAGGTATAGTAATTACATCTAATTTGTATATTGTCCAAAATTCATTAATTTCTGTTGATGCAGTTCCTGTCATGCCACATATTTTATCATATAATTTAAAAAAATTTTGTAATGTAATAGATGCCAAAGTTTGATCACATTTCTCAATTTTAACATTTTCTTTCGCTTCTATAGCTTGATGTATACCATCTGAATATCTTTTATCTTTTGAAATTCTTCCTGTTTGTGGATCTATTATTATAATTTTATTATTTTGTATAATGTAATCTTTATTATTATGGAATAATGTGTATGCTTTTAAAAGTTGATTTAAATAATGAATTTTTTCTGACTTAACATTAAATTTATTGATAATGCTTTGCTTTTTATTTTCATATAAAACATCATTTCTATTTATTTTATTTATTAAATAATTGACATCTGGAAGTATAAAAAAATTGCTATTTAAATGTTTGTTAATATAATTAATACCATTATCAGTAAATTCAGCAGAATTATTTTTTTCATCAACAATAAATAATAAATTTGAATATAATTTAATATCATTATGATTATATTGTTGAAGATATTTGTTTTCACTATCATTTAATATTTTTCTAATAAAGGGATTACTGATATATTTTATAAATTTTTCATAATTGGGAAATCCTTTGTAAATTTTTAATAAACAAAAACCTCCATTTTCATAATCATTATATTTAATATATTTTTGTGCTTTAACTAAAAGTTCATCAATACATTTTATCTGATAATGGTATATATTTTTGACATGAAAATTTAAATTATACAATTCTGTATAATTTGGAGTATTATTAGATGGACCTGATATTACAAGTGGTGTTCTAGCTTCGTCTATTAAAACAGAATCTACTTCATCTATTATTGCATAATAATAATCATTTTTAATCATAAAATTAATATCATTAACCATATTGCTTCTTAAATAATCAAAGCCAAAACTTTTATTAGTACCATATATAATATTAGCATTGTATGCATTAATTCTTTCAATAGAATTAGATGAATAATTATCAATACATTCTACTAATAATCCATGAAATTCTAAAATAGGTTTCATCCATTGATAATCTCTTTTAGAGAGATATTCATTTACTGTTATAACATGAACAGGATTTCCGGACAATGCATTTAAATATGCTGTACACACTGCCACTAATGTTTTGCCTTCTCCAGTTCTCATTTCTGATATTTTTCCTTGATGTAATACTATTGCTCCTATTATTTGCTCATCATAATAATCCATATTCCATTTAGTATTACTATTATCAATATTCCAATTTGTATGCCAATGAGATTTTTCATTATTTATTTTTACATATGAATTTTTTAATGATATTTTTTTATCAAAATCATTAGTATTTACAATTATAATATCTTGATTTTTAAATCTTAAAGCCGTTTCTTTAATAATTGCAAATGCTTCTGGTAATATTTCATCTAGTATATTTTTTAAAATATTTTTTTTATACTTTTTAATATAATCTAATTCAGAAAAATATTTTTTTTTT
>CP063811.1:363072-378877 GCA_022818785.1 Bacteroides sp. | reverse complement strand
TTTTAAGTTTTTATGATTATATAGTATTAATTTTTTTATTTTTTGAATATTTTTATCAAAAATTAATAAATCGGATTTTATTTTTTCACGAAGCTTAATTGTCGATATTCTTAATTCATCATTAGTAAAATTTTTAATTATTTTATATTGATTCTTGACATTATATAGAATTTTTTTTAATTCTAAAATGTCCCTTTCATTTTTAGTTTTAAATATTTTTTTGATAATTGATAGCATATAATATATATTAATAATGTTATATTTTCTTCTCATTAAAAGAGAGTCTTTTTGAAGATATAATAATTTATCATATTTTAATTATTAATGTTAATCAAAGAAAGATATAAAAGATTTATTAACTTTTTTAAAAAAAAACAACCTAAAGCAACAACAGAACTAAATTATAGTAATGGTTTTGAATTATTAATTGCTGTGGTTTTATCGGCTCAATGTACAGATAAAAGAGTTAATATCGTAACTAAAAATTTGTTTAAATATCTAAAAAATCCTGAAGATTTTTCAAAAGTATCATATGATAAATTATATTCATATATAAAATCAATAAGTTATCCTAATAATAAAACTAAATATTTAATTGAATTAAGTAAAATAATAATTAATAAATTTAATGGAAAAGTACCTAATACAATAGAAAATTTATTAAAATTGCCTGGTATAGGAAGAAAAAGCGCGAATGTTATTGGATCTACAATATATAACATACCAGTTATGGCAGTAGATAGACATGTTATGAGAGTATCAATTAGACTAGGGCTTGTAAGCAAAAAATACGATAAAAATGTTCTAATGATAGAACAAAAATTATCTCAATATATACCTAAAAAATATTTATCATTATTTCATAATTGGTTAGTTTTACATGGTAGATATATATGTTTGGCTCGTAATCCTAAATGCTCATCTTGTTATATTAATGATATTTGTAAATTTTATAATAAAAAAATTAAATTCTTAAAAAAGAAATATTAAATTTAATCGCACGATTAAACTTAATATCTACCATGAAATGTTCAAATAAAGAAAAAGTTCAAGCATTATCTGATGTTTTATCAAGATTAGAAAATGAATTCGGAAAAGGTGCTATTATGAAATTAGGAGACAAACCTAAAATACAAATTGAATATATATCTACAGGTTCTATTGCATTAAATAATGCTTTAGGTATAGGCGGAATACCTAAGGGACGTATTATAGAAATTTATGGCCCTGAATCGTCAGGCAAAACTACTTTATCAATGCATATTATATCAGAATCTCAAAAAAAGGGGGGAATAGCTGCTTTTATAGATGCAGAACATGCATTTGATAAAATTTATGCAGAAAAATTAGGATTAGATATAGAAAATTTATTAATATCTCAACCAGATAATGGAGAACAAGCTTTAGAAATTACTGATAATCTTATAAGATCTGGAGCAATAGATGTTATTGTTATAGATTCAGTAGCAGCATTAGTTCCTAAAGGAGAACTTGAAGGATATATGGGTGAAAATAAATTGGGCTTACAAGCAAGATTAATGTCACAAGCTTTAAGAAAATTAACGGCTAATATTAGCAAAACAGGATGTTCTTGTATATTTATTAATCAACTAAGAGAAAAAATAGGAGTTATTTTTGGTAATCCTGAAATTACTACAGGTGGTAATGCTCTTAAATTTTATTCTTCTATTAGAATGGATATTAGAAAAATTTCTCAAATAAAAAGCATTGATAACAGTATATCAGGAATTCGTGTAAGAGTAAAAGTTGTCAAAAATAAAGTTGCTCCTCCATTTAGAATAGCTGAATTTGATATAATATATAATGAAGGAATATCCTTAATAGGGGAAATAATAGATATTGGATGCTCTAAAGATATTATTCATAAATCAGGATCTTGGTTTAGTTATAATAATAATAAATTAGGACAAGGAAAAGAATCTGTTAAAAAATATTTAAAAGAAAATTCAAAAATTAAAGATGAAATCTTAAAAAAGATTATTCAAAATTATTAAATTTATCAATGATCATTTATAAAAATTTTAATATTAAACATATTAATTCTTTTAAAGTTAATTATAAGTGTCATTATTATGTCATAATAGAAAATAGAAATGATTTATTAGAATTATATAAAAAAAATGTTTTCTCTAAAAGTAAATTTATATTTATAGGTGGGGGGACTAATATTCTTTTTAAGAATGATTATGAAGGTATAATATTTACTATAAATATTAAAGGAATATCATATAAATATGATAATAATGACATTATATTAAATATTAATGGAGGTGAAATATGGAATGATATTGTTGAACTATCAATAAAAAATAAATATTATGGTATTGAAAATTTAATAATGATACCTGGAAGAGTATCTGCAGCACCTGTACAAAATATTGGAGCTTATGGAACATCATTAGAAGATGTTCTTATAAATGTAGAAGTTTTTGATTTGAATTATGGAATTTTTACATATATCGATTCTAATAAATGCTGTTTTGGATATAGAGAAAGTATTTTTAAACAGAAAAAATATATTAATAGATACATAATAATTTCTATAAATATTAAATTATCTAAAGTTCCTAAAATAAATATAAATTATCCTGCTATAATTGAATATTTAAATAAATATAAAATATATAATCCTACTATAAATGATATAGGTGATATCATTTCATATATAAGATCTTACAAACTACCTGATATAAATTATTTTGGTAATGCAGGTAGTTTTTTTAAAAATCCTATTGTAACTTATCATAAATATTTACTTTTAAAAAAAATTAATAATAGTATAAAGGGTATTAAATTATTAAATAATTATTATAAAATACCAGCTTATCAATTAATTGAATTATGTGGATGGAAAAACAAGAAAATTAATAATATTGGATTATGGCATAATCATTCATTAGTGATTGTAAATTATAACAATGGAAATGGTCAAGATATATATAATTTTGCAAAAAAAATATATAAATCAGTTTATAATAAGTTCAATATTAAACTTTGTCAAGAAGTGCATATTATATAATCTTATTGATAAATATTGATAGCATAAATGTTATTAAAATCAATATCCAATCAATAAGGTACACTTTTTGATGAAAAAATATAATTTTATTAAAAAATATATTTTTCATAATTTTCAAATATATAATAACTAATAATATTTGATTATAAAATATTATAATCAATATGATACTATTATATATAGTATATTGATAATATGTATATATTATATTATATATAATAGCTATTTTAGATATTCCTAATGGCAATGGCGGTACAGATATCAGATTTAAAAATATAATAAATAATAAAATATATATTTTGATATTATATTTTATTGTGTGATTATTCAATAATAAATGATAACTGTCATAATTATATACCCTGCTCAATATTATAATAAAATGTGTATTGGAGACAACATAAGTCACTATTATATATGTTAATAGATTATAGTTCATAATGTCATTATTTCTATATAATAAACAAAATAATAATATACCTGTTTGATGAATTGATATATATGATATAATATTTTTTATATTTTTATTTATAATTGCATTTATACTTCCTATACTTATAGTAAATAATGCTATAATTGTAATAAAATTATTCCATCCAACTAATAAATCATCAATTATATTATATACTATAAATTGTTTTATTAAATTATAAAATGCAAATATTAATGTGTACTTTAAAAGTGTGGATAAAATTAATATTATTTTAAAGTTATTTTTTGAATATACCTCTGAAATCCAAAAATGCAATGGAAATATGCCTATTTTAAATAATAGGCCTGAAATAAACATATATATACCTAGTTTATATATCAATTTATTATAATGATCATTTGAGTATATAAGATTGAAATCTCCATTTAATATATATATATATGATAATCCGTATAACATGATTGCAGAACAACATATCCCCCATAGACAATATTTTAAAGATATTTTAATTTTTATGATATTTTTATCATCAAAAAAAACTAAAATATATGACAATATCGAAAATATCTCTATATGAATATAGAAAGTTAATATATTATAACTCATTGTTATTAACATAGATATTAATAATATATTAAGTAATAATATTAATTTGCTTTTAAAGTATTTATTTACATAATATCTATTGTAATAAAGAATTGTAATAATGTAAGATATTAATGTAAAAATGATTTTTAATAATATTATGTATTTATTTATAATGATTGTTTTCTTAAAAAGAAATATTACATAGTTTCTTATTGAAAGAAATGTAATAATTTCTAATGTTAATATTATTAAATATATGAGTAATGTAAAATTTTTTGAAAAAACAATGTTATATCTTGTTAAAACAAATAATATTATTGTTAATATATAAAATATTAAAATTATTTCTGGTAATAAATAAAATAGATTAACTATCATTGTATTTTATAAAATTATGATATATATTTTTTAATAGTGGAATCAGATATATTTATTAATATATTAGGAAATATTCCTATTAATAATAGGATTAACAACAAAAATATTATCAAATATATCTCTTGGTTTATATTACTGGTAAGTTTTTGTTTCCAATTTTGCTTATTTTTAAGATATAAATTATTAAAAAATATTTTTTTTATTATTAAAATAAAAGATAATGCATTAAGAAAAAGACCTAAAATAGATATAAAAGATATATATTTTAATATATTATTATTATTATGATATAATCCAACAATGATTAATAATTCACTGATAAATGATGAAAATCCTGGCATGCCTATATATGCAAAAAATATAAAAAATGATGTATAAGTATATTTAGGCATTATTGACATTAATCCAGAGAAATGATTTATTTGACGGCTACCAACCTTGTCATACAATATATTTGAAAATATAAACAATATAGACGTTAATATACCATAACTAAATAAATGAAATATAGATCCTAACACTCCTTCGTATGTGTATGAAATTATTCCTAATAAATTAAATCCCATATGGGATATTGAATAATATGCAATTATTTTTTTTAAATCTTTATATATAAAAGATTTAAGAACACCATATAAAATTGTTATTAATCCGAATAATGCTAAAATGTTTTGATATTCTAATATTTCATAATATAAAAAACAGTAGCTTGTTCTAAGCATACCATATATTCCCATTTTTAGTATTATTCCTGATAAAATTATAGAAACTGAATTATATGATTCTACATGTACCTGAGGTAACCAACCATGAAAAGGGACTAATGATGATTTAATAGCAAAAGATATGAATATTAAAAAAAATATAATTTTAGTATATATTTTGTTACAATTTTCATTTAAATTATATAATTCTGATAAATTTATAAAACCATTATATTGAATTGTATTATCATGCATAAATAGATAATATGTTATTATTATTGATGTCATTAATATTAGCGATGACAATACATTATATATTATAAAGTTTATTGTCATATATCTGTTTTTTGTATTACTCCATAATAAAATCAAAAAATATAAAGAAAATGTAATTATTTCATAGTATATGTATAATAAAAACATATCTAATGCTGTAAAATAACCAATTAACAATGAATTTGTTATTAATATTAATATATAATATAAGGTATTATATTTTTTTACATTGTAAGATGTAATCACACTTACTAATGTGATAAGTGATGATAATATAATCATAGATATATTTATACCATCTATACCTACATAATAATTTATGCAAAAATCATTTTTTAAATTGTTGAATTTTAGCCATGTAAATTTTTCTGTTAAGCAAATATTATCATTAAATATTATAAAAAATTTTAATGTTATAAATAATTCTATGATTATTTGTGTTATTATTGATAAAATTGCAATTTTTTGTGCGCTAATATTTTTTCTTTGAATATAAATAAAAATGCTACCTAAAATTGGTATTATCATTAATAATGATATCATATGATTAAAAATTTGTTATTATATAGATAATAATTAAAAATATAAAACTAATAAAAATAGGATTTATATTGTCTTGAAAAATATTACTAATAATATTAGAATTTATATTTTTTATATACTTATAAAGCGTTTTTGACGAACATATATATATCATTTTACCATGTATTTTGTATAAAAAAATATATGAAATCATATTTTGTTTTTTTTTAAAAAATTCATGAAAAATTGATTTATAAAAATTAATTTTTTTATTAAAATTTTTTATTTGGCAAACTAAATTACGCCATTTGTTGTAATTATTTTTATTATCATTTTTTTCTTTAAAAGATTTAAAATAAAAATAATAATATATATATGAAATCAATATAGCCATTGGTATTAATATATATGTATAAATTGAAATAAATATATTATCGATTTTAAAATATTGATAACAGAAAATATTATAAAAATATAGGTAAATGTAGTTAATAAACAAT
Organism: Bacteroides sp.; assembly: GCA_022818785.1. Lineage (GTDB taxonomy): Bacteria > Bacteroidota > Bacteroidia. The sequence goes on along the minus strand of CP063811.1, from coordinate 372,436 downwards.
AATATAAAATGAAAATAATAATTATTTTTATATTTTTCTGTTTTTTTGTTCAATAAACGTATTAATATAGCAAATACTTTAGAACATATTATTGAAATAAATAGATATGTTAATAATATATTAATAATATATATTATTTTACATAAAGACATATTTTTTTTATAAAATAAACTATATAAAATTATATTTTTTATATAAAAACTATTTAAAAATGGCATTCCGCCCATAGATAAAATCAATGATATTAATATAATATATAAATATTTATTGCTAAATTTAATATATCTAATGTCTAGTGTATTATTATTAATTAATTGTAAAAATAGAAAAAATGCATATTTATAAAGTGCATGTAAAACAATACAATTAACTGCTAATTGTATTTCATTAAGAAGTACTAACATCATTATTAAACCATATTGTACTATAGTTAAATATGCCAATATTATCTTTATATTATATTCTCTAAATAATTTATAAAAACAAAAAATATTGGTAATCGTTAGCATTGCTACATAGTAGAATTGCGAAAAATTTATATCGAGTAGATGATAAGATTTAATAGTTATTAGAATTCCTAATAATAATATTGTTGTTGAATGTATAAATGCAGATACATAAATAGGAGCATTCATTGCGTGAATTATCCAACGATTGAAAGGCCATTGAGCTAATTTAGTAAATGCAGATGTTAATAATAAAAAACTCAATTTTTTATCATTAGATATGATATTATTTAAATATGATGTATCGTAATAATCACTAATTATAAGAACTGACATAAGTATACACATTCCGCCTATTTTATTAATTACAAATATTGTAATACTAGGCATAGTGAATTTTTTATTTAATCCTATAATAAAATAGGATATTATACCTATAATTTCCCAAATAACATATAAAAATATTATATCTATAATAACACAAAATAATATCATATTAACCACAAATAAATTAATAAGAAATAAATATATTTTTACATTATTAATGTCTCTTATATAAATAAGATTGTAAATATTAACCATTGTGTATACAAAAAGAATTAATAATATTATAGATAATAATGGTTGATTAAAATGGAATATAATATTAGAATTTATATGAAAAGTTTTTAAGAAATTACATATAAAAACATTATTTATGATGTCAATTAGATTATAAAATATATGATAATTAATATATATAATAATAATGTATATACAATTTAAAATTGATAATATTAATATATATTTAATGTATTTTTTATCAGTTATTAATGTCATAAAAGATATTAATAATAATGATATTATTATATAATATATGAGATTTATATAATTGTTAATTATCATATATTTTATATTTTTTTTTTGAAAAAATTAAATTATTATAATGCTTGTATTCATAATTATTAATTATATAAATCATCATTAAAATAATTATAATTATATCAATAATTTTAATAGACATTATCAATAATACTATAGTATGTCCATTATAATTAATAATAGGATAATTATAACTTGATGTTATAATATTATATATTGATGCACTTATCATTAATTCAATTCCTATTATAATGTGTATTATATGTTTCTTACTAAGAAACATCAAAAATCCACATAAAAATATAAATAAGCTAGTTATAATATCATATATCATATATCATATTTATTAACTAAATTACAGTAATTATTTATTTAAATTAAATTGATTTTTTATGTTAAATGTCAAAATGTTAATAATTATGATTTTGTGTTTAACAAATATAAGTGGATGTAGTAAAAATAAAATTATTGTCAATAATACTTATACTTGCTCAATAAAAGAAAAACATAATCATGATGATTCTATCAATAGAATTTCTGCTAAGGAATATATACAAATATATCAGTACTATGCTGTTAAAGAAATGCATTACTATAATATACCAGCTAGTGTTAAATTAGCTCAAGCTATTCATGAATCTGCAAGCGGAAATAGTAAACTTGCTCAACATGCCAAAAATCATTTTGGAATCAAATGCGGTAATAATTGGAATGGAAATATAATTAAACATAATGATGATATAGCCAATGAATCATTTAGAGTATATGAAAATATTTTTCATTCGTATAGAGATCATTCTATTTTTTTACAAAAAGCAAGATATAGTAAATTATTTACATACAATATTATTGATTATAAAAAATGGTCTTATGAATTACAAAAATCAGGATATGCTACAGATAGTAATTATGCTATTATTTTAATAAAAATTATAGAATATTATAAATTATATAGTTTTGACCATATTAAAATAAAAGAATAAGTGAAAATATATAATATTGTATACTCTTTTAATATATTAATATATATTATAATATCAGTAATGTATATAATATATTTAGAACGTAAAATATCAGCTAAAATTCAAGATAGACATGGGCCATTAGAAACAGGTATTTATGGTATAACACAACCTATTGCAGATATAATTAAACTTTTACAAAAAGTTAATATAACACCTCAATTATCATATAAAATAAATTATTTTATAGCACCTGCAATTGTTTTTTTCTCAGTATATATGTGTTTTATCGAAATACCTTTTATATTTCAAATTAAGAATAATTATTCTGATTATGGAATTATCTATATATATGCAATGATTGGTGTTAAAGTTTATGCTTTATTAATGGCAGGTATTAGTTCCAATAATCATTTTTCCATAATAGGTTCTATTAGAATGTTATTAAATTATATTTCTTATGAAATATCTATTATATTATCTAGTATTTCTGTCATTATAATTAATCAAACATACAACTTACAAACCATATGTATATTGCAAAGCAGTATAATTAAACAAGACAATCCAATATTGAATAGTTATATAGACAATGGAATTATATATTGGAATATAATACATTATCCACATTTGATAATATCATTTATAATATTTTTTATTTCTTCATTAGCTCTATCAAATAGAACACCGTTTGATTTATATGAAGCAGAGTCTGAGTTGGTAGCTGGAATTTATACAGAATATGGTGGTATAAAATGGGGTATAATGTTTTTATCAGAATATGCTCTAATGCTATTATTTTCATTATTAATGTCTATTTTATTTTTTGGAGGATGGAATAGCCCTTTCATTAGAAAAAATTTTTTACAAAATATTAATAATTACTTTTTTGATTTTTTTTGGATAAATTTGAAATCATTGATAATAATAATTATTATTATATTTATCAGGTGGAGTATGCCTAGATTACGTATAGATCAATCTATGTATATATGTTGGAATATATTAATACCTATCTCATTTTTATGTGTAATAATATCTTTTATATTGGTTATTTTATGATTTTTATGAAAAATATTATAAATATTATTTTTTCTATTATAGAATCAATTAAATTTTTTTTACAAAAAAGTATAAATATTAATCTTTTTAAGATCAATACAAATTATACTTTATTATATCCATATTTTAAGCCATTAATACCTAAAAATGGTAAATATGATATTAAAATTAATATGAATAATTGTATATTATGTCAATTGTGTTTAAAAATATGTCCTACTAAATGTATTAGTATTACTAGAATAAAAGCTAAAACAAAATTAGATAATACTTCTAATGGTTTTAGAAGGGTTTTTTATGCATCTAATTTTGAAATTGATATGAATAAATGTATGTATTGCGGATTATGTGATGAAATATGTCCTACTAAATGTATTAGTATGAATAATAGTTACAGTGTCAATACTGATAAAATAAAACAGATGAAATATCAATTTAAAAATGATAATACTTAATTTGTTGAAACAAAATATGAATATTAATAAATTGTACGATCATAAATTAATAGAAAATTTTTGGTATAAATATTGGATCAATAATAATTTATTTAAATCTATTCCAAATAATAAAATACCATACACAATTGCTATGCCCCCTCCTAATATAACAGGTGTTTTACATATGGGGCATGTATTAAATGTTACGATTCATGATGTATTGATACGTTTAAATAGAATGAAAGGACATAATGTATGTTTAATACCTGGTATAGATCATGCTTCAATATCTACAGAAGTAAAAGTTATGCAATCTTTAAAAGATAAAAATATATATAAAGATATTATTGGTCGTGAAAAATTTATCAAATATGTATATGAATGGAAAGAGCAATATGGAAATATTATATTAAATCAAATAAAAAAATTAGGTGTATCCTGTGATTGGGATAGGTTATGTTTTACAATGGATGAAAAATATTATAATGATGTACAGGATGCTTTTATTCATTTATATAATAATAAATTTATATATCAAGATTATAAAATGGTCTATTGGGATACTAAATCTTTAAATACAGTATCTGATGAAGAAATTATTCAAGAACCATGTGTAAATAAATTATATTATATTAAATATAACTTATTACATTCTAATAAATATATAATAGTAGCTACATCTAGACCTGAAACAATTATAGGAGATGTTGCTATATGTACATTTATTGATAATAAGATTTATCCTACCATAAAAGATAATTATGCGTTGATACCATTAATTAATACAAAAATACCTATTATATGTGATCATAGTATATCTTCTAAATTTGGAAGTGGATATGTTAAAATAACACCTGCACATGATTTTAATGATTATGAAATAGCTAAAAGACATAATTTGCCAGTTAAAAATATATTAAATAAAAATGGAACTTTAAATGATACATATGAGCCTTTAAATGGATTAAATAGATTTATTGCTAGAAAAACCATTGTGGATTTACTTATTAAAAATGGTCATATAATTAAAATAGAAAATTATAAAACTTTTAAAAAAATATCCAAAAGAACTAATACTATTGTTGAACCGATGATTACTAAACAATGGTTTGTTAAAATGAAATATTTATCTTCATTATGTTCTACATTGTTAGATAATAATAGAATTACGATATATCCCCAAAAATATGTTAATGTTTATAAAAATTGGTTAAATAATATTCAAGATTGGTGTATTTCTAGACAATTATGGTGGGGACATAGAATACCTATCTGGTATTTAAAAAATCAAAAAAAATTTATAGTAGCAGCTAAAAATTCACATCAAGCTATTAATTTATTTAAAATACAATATAATATTGATGTTAATGAAAATAATATAGAACAAGATAAAGATGTATTGGATACATGGTTTTCATCTTGGTTATGGCCAATAAAAATTTTTAGTAAAAAAGATTTTCAATATTATTACCCTACAAATATAATCATTACATCTCCAGAGATACTATTTTTTTGGATTATTAGAATGATTATTGCAGGATTATATTTCTGTCAAGAAGTACCTTTTAAAAAGATATATATAACAGGAACTGTACGTGACAAAAGGGGGAAAAAAATGTCAAAATCATTGGGAAATTCACCTGATATTAATAAATTAATAGAAAAATATGGAGCAGATAGTATTAGAGCAAGTATATTTTTTTTATCTAAAAACAATAATGATATTATGTTTGAAGAATCATATTGTTTACAAGCTTATTCCTTCATAAATAAAATATGGAATTCAGTTATTTTAATTGAGAGCCTAAAAAGTGATAAAAAAGATGAATATCATATAGATTCTTTAAAAATAATACATTGGTTTAATAGTAAAATTAACAAAACAATTATTGATTTAAATCAAATTTATCAAAATGACAATGATTTATCTAAATCATTTGTATTGTTATACAAAATTTATAAGGAAGACTTTTGTTCTTTTTATTTGGAAATAATAAAATTTTATACAAAAAAACAATATAGGTACTATACCATAACAATTAAATATTTAAAAATATTATTAAAAATGCTGCATCCATATATCCCTTTCATTACAGAAGAAATATGGCACAAAATTGGTGATAATAAAAATTTATTAAACCCATTAATTACATCTAATTATCCTCAATCATATTCAAATATTAATAATGCTATTATAAATGATATGAAAAATGTATATGATTTATTAAATAAACTAAGAAATTTTAAAATTAAATATAATATATCATCTAATGATAGATTAGATATAAATATAAAAAGTTTAAATATTATTTTTTATAAAAAATATATAAGTATAATAAAAATTTTTATTCAAAATATAAATAATGTATTTTATAATGATGATTCAAAAAAATATAATGAATGTTTGATGATAAAAAATGATAAAATATATATAGATTTATCCAAAAAAAATAAAATTGATAATATAAAAAATATAGATTTTTTGTACAAAAAAATCAATATTTTAATAAAATATAAAGAATCAATAAAAAAAAAGCTTAGTAATGAACTTTTTTTAAAAAAAGCACCTGACAATATAATAATAAAAGAGAAAAAAAAATATTCTGATATATCTGAAAAGATCAATCATTATCAATTACAAATTGATAATGATTGATTATTCATTAGTTTAGTAATAGCTATATATGCCATTAATCCAGCGCCTATATTTAATGCATTTTCATCTATGTCAAAAAATGGAGTATGAACTGGGTAAATAATATTTTTTTTTGTATTTCTTGTGCCTAATCTATAAAAACATCCTTTTATATTTTGAGTATAAAAAGCAAAATCTTCTGATCCCATCCATATATCAATTTCTTCTACTTTGTTATTTCCTAAATATTGTTTTGCAATTGACATAACACTATTAGTAAATTCAATATCATTTACTAATAATGGATATCCTTTTTTTATTATAAAGTTACAATTTCCTCCCATAGATTTTGCTATACCATTTACCATTTTTTTCATAATATTATGTGCTTCATATCTCCATTTTTCATTAAATGTTCTAAATGTACCTTCTATAGTAACGATAGAAGGAATTACATTATTAGATCCACTTGCATGAAATGTACCAAAAGATAAAACGCTGGGAACTCTTGGATCATTATTACGACTTATTATTTGTTGTAATCCAATAATTATATGTGACCCTATTATAATAGGGTCTATATTTAAATGTGGAGTTGCTGCATGACCACCCACCCCTTTAATTGTTATATAAATTTCATCTGAACTTGCCATATATTTCCCTAATTTAAAACCTACACTACCTGCATCTAAAAAAGGAAAAACATGTTGTCCCAATACATAATCAAATTTTGTTTTTTTAAATATTGCACTTTTCACTATTTTACTTGCCCCCCCTGGATATTTTTCTTCTCCTGGTTGAAATACAAATCTAACAGTTCCAGAAAAATTATCTTTTAAATTATTAATTATTTTTAATGTTGTTAATAAAGAAGCAACATGAACATCATGTCCACATGCGTGCATGATTCCATTATTTTGTGATTTATATTTTACATTATTTAATTCATTAATTGGAAGAGCATCCATATCTGCTCTTAATAATATATTTTTATTATTTTTAATGCTTTTATTTCCTTCTATATAACCATATACTCCTGTATTAGTTATTTTATTATTTTTAATTCTATTTTTATTTAAATATTGTAATATAAATTTTTGAGTATTATATTCTTTAAATGAAAGTTCTGGATTTGAATGTATATGTCTGCGATTACAAATAGTTTCTTGAAATAATTTATCAGACAACTTTCTAATTTGATCAATTAACATTATATATTAATTTTGATTATTACAATATTTTTTCTAATTCAGTAAATGCTTGAAATATAATAAAATTAAGATAATTTATTTTTAATAAAAATGCATAAATTAGATATTAAATTAATCGATTACGTAATATATAATTATTATCTATTATATAATTCAATATCAACAGATAGTAGAAATATAAACGATAAATGTATTTTTTTTGCTTTAAAAGGGAAAAAATTTGATGGAAATCAATTTGCTGAAATTGCTATTAAAAAAGGAGCAGCAATAGCTGTAGTAGATAATTATTCTATATATATAAAAAACAATAATTTTTTTTTAGTAGAAAATGTTTTACTTTGTTTACAAAAATGTGCTCTTATACATAGAAGAAGATTATCTAAAGTTAAAATTATAGCTATTACAGGTAGTAATGGTAAAACTAGCACTAAAAATCTTTTATATGAAATTTTAAAAACAAAATACAAGGTTATATCATCTTACAAAAATTATAATAATGAAATTGGTGTACCACTTTCTATTCTTAGAATGAAAAAAAATACTGAAATTGGCATAATTGAAATGGGAGCTAAACAAAAAAATGATATATACTACTTATGTAATATTGTGAATCCTCAATATGGATTAATAACTAATATTGGTATTTCACATATTCAATATTTTAAAAGTAAACTTAATATTTTATTAACTAAAATAGAATTATTTAAATACATTATAAATAATAATGGCTTTTTATTTATAAATAATAATGTAAAATATTTAATAAAAAATTTTTCATATTATGAAAAAAAAATAATATATGGTAGTTATTACATTGATAATACGAATATAATAGGATATTGGAAATATATTAATAATATAAAATTATTTGAATGGTATAAAAATAATTTAAATAATGATATTGCAAAAAATACTATAAAAGTTAATTTATGGGGATCTTATAATATTGAAAATATTATAGCTACAATATCAGTTGGAACTTTTTTTTGCATTTCAGATAAAATCATCAATAACACAATTACGAATTATAAATCAAATGATAATAGATCACAATTAATCAATACTGAAAATAATAATATTGTATTAGATGCTTATAATGCTAATCCAAATAGTGTTTTATCATCTATTTATAGCTTTTATAAAGAAAATTATATAAATAAAATAATTATACTCGGCAATATGAATGAATTAGGCTCTTTTAGTGAAAGATATCATAAATTAATAATTAATATTTTATCAAAAATTAATGTGAGATCTTTTTTAATAGGTGATTTTTTTTATGATTTAAAATGTAATTATTCAAATATATTCTTTTTTAAGAATAAATCTATTTTTATAAATTTTATGTCAAAAAATAATTTTAAAGGTAATAATATTCTTATTAAAGGTTCTAGGTCTATGGCCTTAGAAACTTTAATTAAATATTTATAGTAATGACTGTTTATGATTAAATATTTTTATCATTTTTTCTGATATGTTTATTAATAATATACGAATATTGATATTAGAATTAATATCATTAATTATTTCAGTTATACATTGTATGATATAAATATATATGTTATCATTAATGATAGATCCTAAATAATATAATGAAATATAATTTTCTGATTTACTTTTAGTATTTTTTGTATTATAGGCAATTTCTATAATTTTTATACCAAAATTCATAAATCTTGTTATATCATTTTTTGTATATTTCAATATATTATCAATACATATTAATACATTTTTTAAATCATTTTTATAA
>CP063811.1:356283-363022 GCA_022818785.1 Bacteroides sp. | reverse complement strand
AAAAAAAATCCATTTTTCAAATATTTTATCATATTTTTTCTTATTTAAAAGAAATAAAATAGGATTATAATTATTATTATTGGATATATTATAGACAAAATTTATATCATTATCAGATATAGTATTATATTCTTGTTTAATATAATATTTAAATTTTTCAAATTCTATATTTGGAATTTCTAGTAAAAAACATTTAGATAAAACTGTTGGTGCAATTAAATCAATATTTTCAGATATTAAAAATACTATATCGTTTTTACATATCTTTTTTGATAATTCTAAAATAAATAAATCATTTTTTTCTATATATTCTGGAAGCCATATAATGTATATATTATATCTTGAATTAATTATAGTTTTACACAAATTTTTTATTATATGATTACATTCATTTAATGATATAATAGGCTTTTGATAATTATTGGATAATATAACATTAAACCAATCCAATGGAAATAAATATTTATTGCTTGTTAAAAAATTATTCCATTGTTTTTTAAAATATACAGCAATGTTATTTTTGTTATTTATATTTGATGAAAATGGATATGAAAATTTTATATCACTATGAGAAAAATTTAAATATTTAATACATGATGAACAATTTCCACAAGAATCAAGCAATTGTTTATTATTACAGTGTATATATTGTGATATAGATATTGCTATGGAAAGATTGCCAATATTATATTTACTGTAAATTAAATAAAAATTGCTTAGATTATTGTCTATAACTTCTTTGAGAAGATATTTTTTATAATCATCATTTATAAGAATATTTTTAAACTGCATTTTAATAAAAAAAGTTTTTATTATATTAAATAATATATAAATTTTTAATCAAATAAGCATGGAGAAAATTACTAAAATTATTACTACCGCAGTACCATTAAATATATCTAATATAGATACTGATCAAATAATACCTGCTAGATTCTTAAAATCTATATCTAATAAAGGTTTTGGAAAAAATTTATTTAGAGATTGGAGATATAAAAAAAATGGAGTTTTAAATAAAAATTTCATATTAAACAACTCTAAATATAATGGTGAAATATTAATAGTTGGTAAAAATTTTGGTTGTGGATCTAGCCGAGAACATGCTGTATGGGCAATACTAGACTATGGATTTAAAGTAGTTATTGCAAATTCTTTTGCAGATATATTTAAAAATAATGCTTTAAATCAAAAATTACTACCAATAGAAATACCAAATTTAATAATTAATAAATTATTTGATTTGTTAAATATTGATCCAAATATTTTATTTGAAATTGATATTAATAATTTAACACTCGATGTTAAAAAACATAATATTAAATGTAATTTTTTAATGGATAAATATAAACAAATATGTTTTACAAATGGATATGATGATATTGATTTTTTGCTATCGATTAAAGATAAAATTATAAATTTTGAAAAAAAATATAAAAATATTTCCATATGAAAAATAATGAATATTTAATAACAGTATTAAAAGGTGATGGTATTGGACCTGAAGTAATTGATGAATCTTTAAAAGTTTTAAATGCTATTTGCAATGTGTTTAATTACAATTTGAAATTTCAATATGAATATATAGGAGGGAATGCAATAGAAAAATTTGGCATTTCCTTGCCAAAAAAAACTATAGATAATTCTTTAAAATCAAATGCTATTTTATTAGGATCAATTGGAGATCCTAAATACAATATTAATTGCAATGATACTCCTGAAAATGGATTATTAAAATTAAGATCTGTAATGGGTACTTATTGTAATATAAGACCTATAAAAATATATAATAATCTTGCTGAAAAATCATGTATTAAACATAATTTAATAAAAAATGTAGATTTTATTATTTACAGAGAGCTTACTGGAGGTATATATTTTGGTGAAAAAAAATATGATAAAGAATATGCTTACGACACATGTACATATACTTATAATGAAATAGAACGTATATCACATATTGCATTTAGGAATGCTTTTAAAAGGAAAAAACAAATAACTTTAATTGATAAAGCTAATGTTTTAAGTACATCTAAATTATGGAGAAATGTTGTCAGCAATATTGCTGAAAAATATTATTCTGATATTAAAGTAAATTATATGTTTATTGATAATGCTGCTATGCAAATGATAATCAATCCTCAGCAATTTGATATTATTTTAACAGATAACATGTTTGGAGATATATTATCAGATGAAGCTAGTGCATTAGTAGGATCTTTAGGATTACTTCCATCATCATCAATAGGTAATAATATTGCAATTTATGAGCCTGTCCATGGTTCATATCCTGAAGCTGCTGGAAAAAATATAGCTAATCCTATTGGTTCTATTTTATCTGCTGCTATGATGCTATATGATTTTAAATTATATAAAGGATATAATGCAATATTATCAAGTGTACAAAATTCTATAGATAATAACATTGTAACACAAGATATTAATTCTAATTCTAGTTATATGACATATGATATAGGAGATTATATCAGTAATTACATAATAAATAATTTTAAATAATAAATTTATGAAATTTTTTATAGATACAGCTAACTTAAAAGATATAAAAAAAGGAATCAGCATAGGTGTAGTAGATGGTGTTACCACTAACCCATCATTAATGGGACAAGAAAATATTACTAACCATAAATCAATTAATGAACATTACAAAAAAATATGTGAAATGATTGATGGAGATGTTAGTGTAGAAGTTATATCGAATAATTATCATGATATGATTTCAGAGGGTGTTTTATTATCAAAAATACATAAAAATATTATAGTAAAAGTTCCTATGGGATTAGATGGTATTAAGGCAATAAAATTTTTTACAGACAATAATATAAAAACTAATTGCACACTAGTATTTAGTGTAAGTCAAGCTTTATTAGCATCTAAAGTTGGAGCTACATATATATCACCCTTTATAGGTAGATTAGACGATATTGATAATGATGGATTAAATCTGATTAAAGATATAAAAATTGCATATAGCAATTATAATGTAAAAACTAAAATATTAGCAGCTTCTATTAGAAGTGGGTTACATATTTCTAAATGTTCTTTAATAGGTGTTGATTGTATTACTAGTCCATTAAAACATATACTATCTTTATTCAATCATCCTCTTACAGATATAGGTATTAAAAAATTTGAAAATGATTTTAATAGATATATTAATAAATAGTTTAACTTATTTTATATATAAAATTGAATTAATATTAATTATAATAATAATTGTTTTTTCTACATATTATATATGTTTTAATTTCTTAAAAAAGAAAAAATGTAATAAATGTCTTAAAAATTAATATTATAAGGATATTCAATATTATATAAATGTAACCCTTGTGGTGGGGCTAATTCACAATTATTATTTTTAATATTTTTACTATCAATTATTTTTTGTATCCTATTAATAGGCATTTTTTTAAGACCAGTTTTTATTATAATGCCTACTATTATTCTTACCATAGATCTTAAATATCTATTTGATGTTATAAAGAATGTAATTTTTTGTTTATTTTGAATCCAAAAAGCACTTTTTATGTTACAAAGTGCATTTTTTGATGGTTCATGTTTTTTAGAAAAAGCTTCAAAAGAATTATTATTTAATATTATTTGGGTAGCTTTATCTATTATATCATAGTCAATATTACAATTAATTATTAACCAACTAATATTTGATAAATAAGGATCTTTATTAAAATGTATATTATATCTATATGTTCTATAAATAGCATCATATCTCGCATGGCATTTATTATTAACATGAGCTATATCTAATATAGAAATATCATATGGTAATATCATATTAAGCGATTTTAACATTTTAATTTTACAAATATTTATATGATATAAAGAATCAAATTGCGCAATTTGATGCATTGCATGTACCCCTGTATCAGTTCTACTACTACCATATGTTTTTATATTTTGTTTTAATAAAATTCCTAAAGCTTTATCAATATGGTATTGTATTGTGTTATTGGTATTTAACTGTTTTTGCCATCCATTATATTTAGTTCCTAAATAACTTATTTTTAAAAAATATCTAAACATTTTTGAATTTTCTATTCTTTCATTAAATTTAAAAAAAAATAAATATCATATGATACAAAGAATACAAACTTTATATATGATCATTAGTTTATTAATGACATTTTTAATATCTATATCTAAGTTTTCCACTCTTTATATATATTATAATAATAATAATTACTCTCAATCTATTACAGCTATAAAGAAATATTACTTTTGTAAGAGTAATATAGAAAATCAATTAAATATTACAATATTAATCATTTTTATTACAATATTAATTATTACATTTATATGCATTTTAAGTTTTAATAATACTCATTTACAATTAAAAATTTGTTATTTAAATATTTTCCTGTATTTAATTTCTTTATTTTTATGTATATATGATACTATTAAAATTGCTAACAAGTATTTTTTTATATTGAATTATACTTTTAATATAGGTATGTACTTGTTTATACTAGGTATAGCATCTAATATATTATCTATAAAGTTTATTAAATCAGATCAAAAAATTTTAGATAGTATTAATAGAATTAGATAAATTTGTGTTATGGTATTTTACCATACATATTTTTTTAGAATATTGACTTATTTTGTAGTCGTCATTAATTCTATAATTCACTATCCATATAATTTCATTATTAGATATTAATAATGGTATTTTTTGTTTATCAACACAAGATATTTTATTATTAATAAAAAAATCGCTTAATTTTACCTTAAATGTGGAGCCTAATGGTTTAAAAAAATCTCCTTTGATCCAAAATCTGTAATATATTGGAAATATTAATTTATCATAATCAAAATATGCTATATTTTTATTTTTATTATCATATATTGATTCATCTATTTTGTTTATTTTTATTGAAAATAACTGATTAAAATCTGTATATGATTTATAAGAATTAATATTTTTTGATATTAATATACCCTTTCTATCTATAATTATATTATGAGTTGATGATAGAAATTTTTTCCCTGATTGATAATTATTTTCTATTATATCAATTATAGTATTAAAAGAAAAATTATACTTCTTTTGAAGAATATTAAAAACAATAATTTTTGCTGTATCTAAATGTTTTTTATTTATAAAAAATGTATTTGTATCTATATTTTCTAATATACTATCATTATTCATTTTTTTAATAGTTTCTTTTGTGTATTCCATTCTAGTACATATACTTGATATAGTATTCTCTAATGAAGGATTAATCTTTTTTAAGATTGGGATAACATTATTTCGTATATTGTTTCTACTGTATGCATTAGAAAAATTAGATGAATCATTCATATATTGAATTTTATGTTTTATAGCATATTCTATAATCTCATTTTTAGTACAATAAATCATAGGTCTTATTATATTTTTATTCATATATTTTATCCCAGTTAGTCCATCTATGCCTGTACCTCTTATTATATTAATTAAAAAAGTTTCTAATAAATCATTATTATGATGTGCAATAGCTATATAATTATAATTATATTTTAATGCAATTGTTTTAAACCAGGAATATCTTAAATATCTGGCTGACATTTGAATTGAAATTTTATTTTTTTTTGAATATTCTTTTGTGTTAAAATTATTTATATAACAAGTAATATTATTTTTAATTGAATAATTTTTAATAAAATTCATATCTCTATCAGATTCTTCTTTTCTTAATTGAAAATTGCAATGTATAATAGAAAATTTAATTTTCATACTTGAAAAACAATGCAACATTGTCATTGAATCTATTCCTCCGCTTACTGCTAATAAAAATTTGTAATATTTATTGTATAAATGATATTTTTTAAGATTTTTTAATATTTTTTTTATCATAATTTTTCATGATATTTCTTCATAATCTATGAATTTTTTTTTTGATTTATTCTCATACTTGGGATAGTAAATTACTTTTATATTATTATCATTGAATAATCTTGTTTTATAAATATATTTACAAATATTAATAAAAAAATTTATTATACAATATATTAAGATGATATCAATTATGAGCAAAATTTTCATATAAAAATAATTACAAGCTTTTAAATTCAATAAAACAATATTAATTTTTTTCAAAATATAACAAATATCATTATATATATAAATACTTATGATTAAAATTTATACAGACGGATCATCAAAAGGAAATCCAGGACCGGGTGGTTATGCAGCTATTATTATATATAATGATAATACATTTAAAGAAATTTCACAAGGATTTAGAAGCACAACAAATAATAGAATGGAATTATTAGCAATAATTACTGCTTTAAAATACATAAATAAAAAAAAAGGATTTCAAGATGAAAATATAGTTATATATTCAGATTCTCAATATGTGATAAATCCTATAAAAAAAGGATGGATTTTAAAATGGGAAAAAAATAATTTCAAAAATATTAAAAATGTTGATTTATGGACTGAAATTATTTTTTTATGCAAAAATATTAATTTTGATATTTTATGGATAAAAGGTCATTCTAACAATATTTATAATGATAGATGTGATTTTCTTGCTAAGAATATAATTAAAAAAAATAATCTAGACATAGATTATGGATTTGAAAATTTTTTTTAATAATTAAATTTTGATGAATTACATAATTTGGAATCCAAGTCCCATAATTTTTAGTTATGGAATGATATCTTTAAGATGGTATGGACTTTTATGGGTATTAGGAATATTATTAAGTTCATATATAG
>CP063811.1:325157-356233 GCA_022818785.1 Bacteroides sp. | reverse complement strand
AAAAAAATAATTAGGGATTTTTGTATATCAATTAATTTAATTGATAAATTAGAATTTTATTGTGTAATAAGTGTATTAATTGGATCAAGAATAGGTTATTGTATATTTTATGAACCTCAATATTATTTTACCAATATACCAGAAATATGCTATATATGGAATGGAGGGCTATCAAGTCATGGTGGTTTTATAGGATTATGTATTGGATTGTATTTATTTTCAGTAAATAATAATGTTAAATTTTGTAATATTATAAATCTTATTACTATAATATCTCCTTTGTTTTGTAGCATTATAAGATTAGCAAACTTAATTAATTCAGAAATAATAGGAAAAATTACAAAATTTAAATATGCTTTTATATTTGCTAATGTAGATAATATGCCTAGACATCCAGTACAATTATATGAATCATTAACATATTTAATAATATTTATATTTATATATAATATTCATAAAAAAAACAAAATTTCTAAAAACTTTATATCTTCAATTGTTATTATACTACTTTCTATATCTAGATTTTTGTTAGAATATTTTAAAGATGATAGATTAAATATTTTAATTATATTTACAATAGGTCAAATTTTAAGTATTCCTTTTATGATAATAGGAATATTAATTTGTATTAGAGAATTTTTTGTAAAAAAAAAATAAAAAATAATTATTTTTGAATAAAATGTTATGAATACTATTTTAAATTATTCTATAGGTAGAAAAATTAGTCTTTCTTTAATGGGATTGTTTTTATGTTTATTTTTAATTATTCATTTAATAGGTAATTTAAAGCTTTTTAATAATGACTTAGGTTTATCATTTAATCAATATTCTGATTTTATGTCTAATAATGTATTTATTAAAATATCTAGCTGGATACTGTATTTTGCTATTTTATATCATACTATTATAGGAGGATATATAACTTATAATAATTATAAATCTAGACCAATTAAGTATTTGATTCAAAAAAAGAATAATATTAGTATTTCTTCTAGAAATATGGGAATAGCTGGATCAATAATATTTATATTTATTGTAGTGCATATGGCCAATTTTTGGTGGAAATTTAAATTTGGAAATATTCCCTATATACAATATGTTAGAGATATACAAAGTGGCTATTTAGCTTCTTACGAAGATGTTTTGCCTGTATTAATGAATAAAAATGGACACTTGATTCAAAATATATCCAACAATTATGAAATAATTTACACATATAAAAACTCTTATAGAGTTGTTTCAGAAACTTTTAAAAACCCATTTTTAGTAATTTTTTATGGTGCATCTATGATTGCAATGTCATTGCATTTGTTACATGGCTTTAAAAGCGCATTTATGACCTTAGGTTTAAAAATTAATAATTTATATGGCCATATTATACATCTTATTGGATGGTTGTTCTTTGGATTATTAATACCAATAGGGTTCGCATCAATACCAATTTATTTTTATATAGTGAATTTTTTTACAAAATGATATTAAATTCTAAAATACCAGATGGCCCCATAATACATAAATGGGAACAGTATAAATCTAAAGTTCGATTAGTAAGTCCAAATAATAAGAAGAAGTTTGAAATTATTATCATAGGATCTGGATTAGCTGGTTCTTCTGCTGCTGCAACTTTAGCAGAATTAGGTTATAATGTAAAAATATTTTATTATCAGGATTCACCTCGAAGAGCACATTCTATAGCTGCACAAGGAGGAATTAATGCTGCCAAAAACTATCAAAATGATGGTGATAGCATATATAGATTATTTTATGATACTATCAAAGGAGGAGATTATAGATCTAGAGAAGCAAACGTATATAGATTAGCTGAAATAAGTAGTAATATTATAGATCAATGCGTGGCACAAGGAATACCATTTGCTAGAGAGTATAATGGCTTATTGAATAATAGATCTTTTGGAGGAGTACAAGTATCAAGAACGTTTTATGCTGCTGGACAAACAGGTCAACAATTATTATTAGGAGCATATGGATCTTTAATGAGGCAAGTTTCAAAAGGCAAAATACAATTGTATAGTAGGCATGAAATGATGGATATAGTTATTAAAAATGGTAAATCTGTTGGTATAATATCTAGAAATTTAATTAATGGTAAATTGGAAAGACATTTTGGTCATGCTGTTATTTTAGCAACAGGAGGATATAGTAATGTGTTTTATTTGTCAACAAATGCAATGAATAGTAATGTTACAGCTATTTGGCAAGCATATAAAAGAGGAGCTTTATTTGCTAATCCTTGTTTTGTTCAAATACATCCAACATGTATACCTATTTCTGGTAATTACCAATCTAAACTAACACTTATGTCAGAATCATTGAGAAATGATGGACGTATATGGGTTCCAAAAAAATATAATGATAATAGGGATCCAAATTTAATTTCAGAAGATGAAAGAGATTATTATTTAGAAAGAAGATACCCTGCTTTTGGTAATTTAGTTCCTAGGGATGTAGCAGCAAGAGCTGCTAAAGAAAGATGTGATGCAGGATTTGGCGTAGGTAGTTCTAAAATGGCAGTTTATTTAGATTTTAGAGATGCTATTATTAAATATGGTAAAATTGAATGTAAGATTAACAAATTAAAAAATTGTGATCATAATCTGTATTATAAATTAGGTAAAAAAGTTATAAAAAATAAATATGGTAATTTATTTTCAATGTATAAACAAATTACTGGAGTTGATCCATATAATAATCCAATGATGATATATCCTGCTGTACATTATACAATGGGAGGATTGTGGATAGATTATGAGTTAATGACTAATATAAAGGGATTGTATTCTATAGGAGAGTGTAATTTTTCTGATCATGGTGCTAATAGATTGGGAGCATCTGCATTAATGCAAGGATTAGCAGATGGATATTTTATATTACCATATACTATAGGATCATATTTATCTGAACATTTAAACTTAGAGCATGTTGATATTAATGATGATGTCTTTAAAGAAACAGAATTAGATGTAATTAATACTATTAATAGTATTATTAATATTCAAGGATCTAAATCTGTTAATTATTTTCATAAAAAATTAGGTCAAATAATGTGGAACAAATGTTCTATTTCAAGAAGTAAAGAAGGATTAGAAGAAGCTATTAAAGAAATTAAAATATTAAAAGAAGATTTTAATAAAAATGTTTTTGTAAATCAAAATGACAAAAATTTAAATATAGAACTTGAAAAAGCAATGCGTTTGTTAAATTTTTTTGATATGTCTGAACTTATGTGCAAAGATGCTTTGAATAGAAATGAATCATGTGGTGGACATTTTAGAGTAGAATATCAAACTAAAGATAATGAACCTATGAGAGATGATATTAATTTTAGTCATGTTTCTGTGTGGGAATATTCGAAAAAGTATCAATCCCATATTTTACATAAAGAAAAGTTGTCATACAATGATGTAAATATTTCTCAAAGAAGTTATAAATAATTATTATGAATATAAATTTAAAAGTTTGGAGACAAAAAAATATGAATGTTGTTGGCAGTTTTGTAAACTACAAATTATCCAATGTTAATCCTAATATGTCTTTTCTTGAAATGTTTGATATGCTTAATGAAAAATTAATATCTCAAAAAGAAGATCCAATAGCATTTGATCATGATTGTAGAGAAGGAATATGTGGAGCTTGTTCAATGTTTATAAATGGATATCCTCATGGTAATAAACATGGAGTTACTACATGTCAATTACACATGAGAGAATTTACAGATAATCAAACTATTGTTGTAGAGCCATGGAGAGCTAAAGCATTTCCTGTAATAAAAGATTTAATAGTGGATCGATCTTCTTTAGATCGTATAATTTCAAGTGGAGGATTTGTATCTCTTAATACTGGTAGCGCTAGAGACGCAAATGAAATTTTAATTTCTAAAGAAGATGCTGAAGAATCTTTAAGTGCTGCATCTTGTATTGGTTGTGGTGCTTGTGTAGCAGCATGTAAAAATGCATCTGCTATGTTATTTGTAGGAGCTAAAATATATCAATTTTCTAAATTACCACAAGGTAAAATAGAAGAAAAAAAAAGAATTAAATCTATGTTGAAACAAATGGATAAAGAAAATTTTGGACATTGCACTAATACTGGAGCTTGTTCTGCAGAATGTCCTAAAGAAATATCATTAGATGTTATTAGTAGTTTAAATAAAGATTTTATTAAATCATCTTTCTAAGAAATTAAATTATTATTTCATAATATTTTCCATACAGATATTTTTGTGCTATAATTTGTATTTCTTCTTTTTTTATCCCATTAATTGTATTCTCAAAATTAGTATAGTATTTATTGTAATCCTTAATAGATAAAAATCTCTTAAAATAATTTGAAAAATTAAATGGATAATCTAAACTATTAATATATTGACTATAAATATATTTTTTTACTTTATTTAATTCTTCATCGCATATTTTTGAATTAATGATTTTATTAATTTCATTATAAATAATTGCAATAGATTTTTTTGTATAGTGTTTATTTAAAAAACAATATATCAATATTGTAGAAAAATTTTTAAAAGAGTACAAATTAGATGTTATATCATATGTGTATTTCATTTTTTCTCTTAAAGACATCATCAATCTTGAATTAAAATATCCTCCTAAAATTGTATTGACAAATATTAGTTTAGGATAGTCTTCATGAAGATAATTAATATTAATAATTTTACCCATTGATAAAATAGATTGAATATTATCATTTTTAATATGATACTTGTCTATTGGTGCGGAATTAATATCAAATATTAAATTTTTGATTAAAGTATTATTTCCATATGATATTTTTTCAAAAAATAATTTCAATTTTTGGACTAAATTGTAATTATTTTCATTAGAAGTAATTATTATATTACAATTTTTGTTGTTGATTATATTATCATAATATGTAAATATATCTTTTCTCGATAAATTAATCATATCTTTTAATTGTATTGTATAACCATAAAATGTTTTTTTTCCAAAAAAAATTTTTTTCCTATTTAATTTTGATAGATATTCTGGATATAAAGCTTTATTATATAAATTATATATACTTTGATATTTATATTTATTTAAATCATTTTGTAAGAAAGAAGCACTTGATAACAATATATTCATTATATATAATACATTATTTATATATCGATCAATAAAATAAAAAGTTATTATTATATATTCTTTATAATTTTCAATATATGTATTTATTCCATAATAATTAATTAATCTATATATATCTGTAGAACTGTGATTTTTAAATCCTAATAAAATTAAATCTTTTAGACATTTATTAATTAAAAATGTATTACCATCATTATAACAATTATAGAATATTAAATCAATTTTTGTAATTGAAGTATTATTAATAAAAAAAGCAAAAATATTAGATCCATTTTGTAATGGATAGTGCTCGGGGAGTAATATTTTATTATTCATTTTTAATATAATATAAAGTAGAACAATTATTGTCTTTTATAAATTTTTTAGCACATTCACAAATATTTTCAGACGTTATTTGGTTATAATTATCTATTTCTTTATTATATAATTCATAATTTCCCATCATTTCAAACAAAGATAATTCAAAAGCTCTTTCAATGATATTCATTTGATTAAATAAAATTCTTAACTCTGTTTGATTTTGAACCTTTTTAATTTCAAAATTGTTAAATCCATTTTTTATTATATTTATAATCTCATTTGAAATTACAATATTAGCATGATCAAGTTTAATATTATTATATATTTTCCCTTCAATCACAAATAGTCCACAATCTATAGATTCTATTATATATGCATCTATATTTAAAAACATATTTTTATTAATTACTAAAGATTGATATAATTTAGATGATTTATCCCCAGATAATAATTCTGCAAATAAATGCATCATGTAAAAATTTTTAGATAATCTCTCATCTATGTTCCATATTTTATATACAGTATTATTAATTATCTTAGAGTATTGTTTTTTAACAACGTTTAATTTTTTATTAATATTTTTTTTAACAACCTTTTTATTAGAAAAGAAATTATTTTCAATTTTATTGAACCATTTATATGATAATTCATATATATAATGTATATCATAATTACCTACTATACTAATTATAGCATTATTTGGATTATAATATTTTTTATACCATTCTTTAATATCAAAAATAGATATAGAATAAATATGATCAATATTTTTACCTATAACATTCCATTTATATGATTGATATTTATCATATGCCATATCTAAAATTATACTGTCTGATAAGCCATAAGGTTTATCAAAATAAATTTGTTTAAACTCTTCTATAACAACTTTTTTTTGTATATCTAATTTATCTTTTGTAATATTTAGATTACACATTCTATCTGATTCTGTATAAAATGCTGTTTCGATTTTGTTATTAGGTAATTCAATATAATAATTAGTATAATCCTGACTAGTAAATGCATTGTTGATACCTCCAATATTAGAAACAATATGATCATAATCTGTAATATTTTTAGAACCACAAAACATTAGATGTTCAAATAAATGAGCAATGCCTGTTTTATTAAAATTTTCATCTTTAGAACCAACTTTATATAATATATTAAAAACAGCACTATTTTTTAAATATTTATCCTTATTAAATATTATTATTAATCCGTTAGGTAATACATATTTATATATTTTGAACATGGAATTTGCAAATTTTAATTTCCTATATAAAGATATTTAAATCTTTGTTTTTTAAACAAAATTTATATATTAGTATTAATTAATGTTAATTTAATATTAATAAATATAATGTCAAATATAATTAATAAATATAGCAAAATCATAACACAAAATCTTCATTTACCTGGTGCTAAAGCTATGTTATATGCAACTGGAATGAAAGAAGAACATTTTAATAATCCATTTATTGGTATTGCAAGTGCTGGTTATGAAGGAAATCCATGTAATATGCATTTAAATAATTTAGCAAAATTAGTAAAATTTAATATGCTAAATGAAAATTTAATAGGATTTATTTTTAATACTATAGGTGTAAGTGATGGTATATCTATGGGAACTCCTGGAATGAGATATTCTTTACCATCAAGAGATGTAATTGCAGATTCTATAGAAACTATTTCAAATGCACAAGCTTATGATGGAATCATATCTATTATGGGATGTGATAAAAATATGCCTGGTTCTATAATGGCTATGGCTAGGCTTAATAGGCCTGGGATTATGATATATGGAGGAACTATTAAATCAGGTAAATATCTCAATAAAAAATTAGATGTTGCCTCTGCTTTTGAAGCTTTAGGAGAAAAATTTGCCAATAAAATTGATGATAAAACTTATAATGGAATTATTAAAAATGCCTGCCCTGGCTCAGGAGCATGTGGAGGGATGTATACGGCAAATACCATGGCTAGTGCAAGTGAAGCTTTAGGTATGAGTTTGCCATATAGTGCTTCTTATGTAGCAAATAGTTCTGGAAAACAAATTGAATGTATTAATGCTGCAAAAAACATTAAATATTTATTATTGCATGATATTAAACCTAGTAACATTATAACAAAAAAATCATTAGAAAATGCTGTTACAGTTTTAATTAGCCTAGGAGGATCCACTAATGCAGTATTACATATAATTGCAATAGCTAAATCTGCTAATATCAATTTTACAATTGCAGATTTTCAAAGAATTAGCAATAAAACTCCATATTTGGGCAATTTTAGACCTAGTGGCAAATATTTAATGGAAGATATTCATAATATTGGAGGCATACCTTCTTTAATGAAAACATTATTACAATACGGATTAATTCATGATGAATGTTTAACAGTAACAGGTAAAACTGTAAAAGAAAATTTATGTGATGTCAAGCCTATTCCAAAAAATCAGAATATTATATTTCCTTTTGAAAATCCTATTAAAAAAAATGGACATATACAAATTTTATATGGTAATATCTCTCCTAAAGGTTCTGTGGCAAAAATAACAGGACATGAAGGTAATTTTTTTTCAGGTAAAGCTCATGTTTTTGACAATGAAGATAATATGATAGATGCAGTAAAAAATAAATTAATTAAAAAAGGATCTGTCATAGTAATTAGATATTGTGGACCTAAGGGAGGTCCTGGTATGCCTGAAATGCTAAAAGCAACTGCAGCTGTTATAGGTGCAGGCTTGGGTAATAGTGTGGCACTAATAACAGATGGAAGATTCTCAGGAGGAACTCATGGATTTGTGGTAGGACATATTACACCTGAAGCTCAAGAAGGAGGATTAATATCTTTATTAAAAGATGGTGATCAAATAACTATTGATGCTATTAACAATTCATTAAATGTCGATTTAACAGAACAAGAAATTGAAAATCGAAAAAAAACATGGATAAAACCTGAGATAAAAATTAAAAAAGGTATTTTAAGAAAATATATAAATAATGTTTCATCTGCATCTAATGGATGTGTTACAGATGTATTTTAAATTTATTTTTAATATTATTATTTTAAATGATTGATTCAAATATAAATGGATCTGAAGCAATTGTAAAATCTCTTTTAAATGAAGGGGTAAATACAATATTTGGATATCCAGGAGGCGCTATAATGCCTTTGTATGATGCTTTATATAAGTATCAAAAACTTATTAATCATATTCTAGTAAGACATGAACAAGGAGCAGTGCATGCGGCTCAAGGATATGCAAGAATTACTCAAAATGCAGGGGTTTGTATTGCTACTTCAGGACCAGGAGCAATAAATTTAATGACTGGAATTGCTGATGCTATGATGGATTCCACGCCATTAATTTGTATTACAGGCCAAGTTAATGAAAGTTTATTAGGTACAGATGCTTTTCAAGAAGCTGATATAATAAGCATGACTCTTCCTATTACAAAATGGAATTATCAAATAGTCGATGCAAATGAAATACCTTATATTTTATCAAAAGCATTTTTTATAACATCTAATGGTAAACCTGGGCCTGTGTTAATAGATATTACTAAAAATGCTCAATTAAGTATTTTAAATAATAAATTTAGCCATTATAAAAAATATTATCATAATATTAAAAATATTAATAAAAAAATCAAACATGATAATATATTTAATATAGCTAATGAAATAAACAATGCACAAAGACCTTATTTATTAGCAGGAAATGGAATTTTAATATCAAAAGCACAAAATGTTTTAAAAAAATTTATTGACAAAACAGGAATACCTGTTGCAGTTACATTGTTGGGATTATCGGCATTTCCGCATGATCATCCTAAATATGTAGGAATGTTGGGCATGCATGGTAACTATTCTACAAATAAAATGATACAGGAAGCTGATTTGATAATAGGTATAGGGATGAGATTTGATGATAGAGTAACTGGAAATGTGAATTATTTTGCTAAAAATGCTAAAATTATACATATAGATATAAATGAATCTGAAATAAAAAAGGTTATCAAAAATACTCATGATTATATTGTAGGAGATGCATTTAATATTATTAATATGTTATTACCTTTAGTAGCTAAAAAAGATCATATACAATGGATTAATAAATTTAAAACTCTAGATAAAGAAGAAAAAAAACATGTTATAGATAGTGATATAAATCCTCAAAATGGAGATATATCTATGGGAGAAGTTATTAATATGTTATCAATAAAAACAAAAGGTAATGCAATTATAGTTGCCGACGTAGGGCAACATCAAATGTATGCTGCTAGATATTATAAATATTTAAATAATAATTCTTATATAACTTCAGGAGGTTTAGGAACTATGGGATTTGCTATACCTGCATCTTTAGGAGTACAAATTGGATCTCCTAATCAACAAGTGATTGTAATTGTTGGAGACGGTGGATTTCAAATGACTATGCAAGAATTAGGTACCATAAGCCAGTATAAATTACCAATTAAAATAATAATATTAAACAATCAATATTTAGGAATGGTTAGGCAGTGGCAGCAATTGTTTTTTGAAAAAAGATATTCTTTTGTTTCTATGCAAAATCCTGATTTTTGTAAAATTGCAGATGGATTTAATATTAAAAATCTTTTAGTAAAAGAAAGACATAATTTAAGTAATGCATTAGATAAAATGATTAATTCCAAAGAAGCTTTTTTATTAACAATATTTGTTGGTAAAGAATTAAATGTTTTTCCAATGGTTCCTACTGGATCATCAGTATCAGATATAAGATTAAAATAATAAATCAATTTTATTATGAATACAAAAAAATATATAATGTTTATTCATTTCAAAAATGAATTAGGAATTATTAATAGAATATTATGTTTTTTGAATAAAAGAAGAATATTAATAGAAGATATTAAAATGCATAATCATTATTATGATAATTATGTTACTATTTATATTATTTTTAATACTTATGCTAATAATATTAATATTATTAAAAATAATATTATTAATATTTTTGATGTTATAAATGCATTTTATTTTGAATATATTTTTTTTCATAATAAAGTATTAGTAATATGCAAATATAAAATTACTTCTAAAAAGAAATATATTCATGATTATATAGAACAATATAACATATACTATAAATTAATTAATGAAAATAATGAATATGTTATTTTTATATTATCTTTTGATAAAGATTCTTGTAATATAATTTTGGATAAAATAAAACTTTTAAAAGATTTTTATTATAAAGCAATGGTAGTATAATAATTCTTTAATAATAAAAAAATGTTATATTTATATTTAATGTTTCTTTTTAATTTTTTATAAAAGTATAGTTATGGTTAAAATGAATTTTGGAGGAATAATAGAAGATATTATTACTAGTAAAGAATATAGCCTTAATAAGGCTTTATCAGTTTTAAAAGATGAAGTTATAGCAGTGATAGGATATGGTATTCAAGGTCCAGGTCAAGCTTTAAATTTAAGAGATAATGGTTTTAATGTTATTGTTGGACAGAGAAAATCTTCTGATACTTGGAATAAAGCTAAAAATGATGGTTGGATAGAAAATAAAAATCTTTTTTCTATTGAAGAAGCTTTAGATAGAGGTACTATTATTTGTTATTTACTATCTGATGCTGGACAAATACAGATGTGGAACATAGTTAGTGATAAATTAACAAAAGGAAAAACATTATATTTTTCACATGGATTTGGGATAACATATAAAAATCAAACAGGTATAATACCTCCTAAAAATATTGATGTTATATTAGTTGCTCCAAAAGGATCAGGTACTAGTTTAAGAAATTTATATTTAAAAGGACAAGGATTAAATTCTAGTTATGCTATTTATCAAGATTTTTCTGGAAAGGCTTTAGATAAAGTTTTATCTATGGGTATTGGTATAGGAGCTGCTAGTCTATTTTATACTACTTTTAAAAAAGAAGTTTATAGTGATTTAACAGGCGAAAGAGGAACTTTATTAGGTGCTATAGCAGGTATATTTGAAGCTCAATATGATGTCTTAAGAGAAAATGGACACAGCCCTAGCGAGGCTTTTAATGAAACTGTAGAGGAATTTACTCAAAGTTTAATGCCCTTAATATCTGATAAGGGTATGAGTTGGATGTATGCTAATTGTTCTACTACTGCTCAAAGGGGAGCTTTAGATTGGAAACCTGAATTTAAAAAAGCTACTAAACCAGTATTTGAAAAATTATATGAAAGTGTTAAAAATGGCACAGAAGCAAGAAATGTTATAAATGCTAATTCTAATTCTCAATACAGAAATAGATTAAACTCTGAGTTAAAGGAAATGGAAAATAGTGAATTATGGCAAGCTGGTATTACAGTTAGAAAATTAAGATACAATAAAAAATCTTAAAACATCAATATAATATTATGATCTATATTTATAGATCATAATATTTTATAGTATTTTAACTTATATGAAAAGAGATTTGTTGCTTTATGAAGGATATTATAATAATACTATATTAAATGATTGCAATAAGTATTTCTCTTCTTTAAAAAAATCATTAGATTTTTTAATACGAATTAGTAATAATAAAAAAATATTAATAATATGTGATTTTATACTAAGTGATAATTATGTTTGTTCCCATGTAAAATATTATTTATTTGATTTACTAAACAAAAATATTTTACATAAAGTTATTTTATTTCATAGTGAAATAGGATTTATTAATCACAAAAATATTATTAATATCACACATATTTTTTATAAAAATCATGATATAATACATTTTTTAAAATTATATGATTGTGATATACTAATTAAAGCTTTAAAAAAAAGTAATCTTATAAAGATTAATTCTTTTTTAGGAAAACCTATAAATAAAACAAATCTAATTATAGATTTAAATTCTATTATAAAAAACATTGATCTTTATAGATCTAAAATCAATGCATCAAATGTAAAAATAATGATTATGGCAAAATCTTATTTTTATGGATTTGGTAATATTATAGGTAATATACTGCAATATTATAATAAAAAAATTAGCTATTTAGGAGTTGCATGTGTCGAAGAAGGAATTCAATTGAGAAAAAAAGGAATTAATATTCCAATAGTTGTTATGAATTCCGATTTAGATTCATTGGATATCATTATTTACTACAAATTAGAGCCAGTTTTATATGATTTTAATACATTAAATATATTGATTCATTACTTATATAAAAACAAAATATATAATTTTCCCATTCATATTAAATTTAATACTGGAATGAATCGATTGGGTTTTGAGTATAATGATATTACTAAATTATTATACATACTGTCAAAGTATAAAGTTTTTTTTGATATAAAATCTGTATTTTCTCATTTATCATCCAGCAAAATAACAAAATTAAAAGATTTTTGCCATAAACAAATTGATTTATTTAAACATATTATCTCTGTTTTTAATAAAAAAATTAAAAATAATAAAATATTATTTCATATTGCAAATACAGCAGGAATAGTCAATTATCCTTATGCTTCATTTGATATGATAAGAATTGGAATAGGCATTTATGGAATAGATTTAACATATAGTTTATCTAATATTAATTTTGCCTCAAAATTAAATACCTCAATAATTCAAATTAAAAATGTTAAAAAAAATGAATATATAGGGTATAATTGTAATGGTATTGTAGATAAAAATTCTAAAATTGCAACAGTCAATATTGGATATGGAGATGGATTATTTACAATTTATGGTAAAAAAAATGGTTTTTTTGAAATTAAAAATAACAAAGTTAATATTATTGGCAATATATGTATGGATATGACAATGTTAAATGTAACAGGATTAAATTGTAAAAAAAATGACACTGTAACAATCTTTAATAGTTTTAATTCATTAAAAAGAATATCAGATATATCTAATATTAGTATTTATGAATTAATATCAAATATATCATTTAGAGTTTCTAGAAAATATATAATTAAAATTTAAATAAATATTCTATTGATTTTACCGCCTATAAGATTAATTTTTTTATCAATGTTTTCATACCCTCTGTCTATTTGTTCAATATTTTTTATTATACTTTTACCATTAGCTGATAATGCTGCTATTAATAATGATACTCCAGCTCTTATATCAGGTGAAGTCATATTTGTTCCTTGTAAATTATTTTTTCTGTTTAACCCCATAACAACGGCTCTGTGTGGGTCACATAATATAATTTGTCCACCCATATCTATTAATTTATCTACAAAAAATAATCTACTTTCAAACATTTTTTGGTGTATTAAAATATTACCTTCAGCTTGAATAGCTGTTACAATAATAATACTAATTAAATCAGGAGTCAATCCTGGCCATGGGGCATCTGAAATAGTTAATATAGATCCGTCTATATATTTTGATATTGAATAGTGTTTATTATCTGTAATTAATATATCATTATTAATGATATCAATATTAATGCCTAATTTTTTAAAATTATTTATTATAACATGCATAAATTCCATATCAATATTATTGATTCTAATATTAGAATTAGTTACAGCAGATAATCCTATAAAGCTTCCTATTTCTATAATATCTGATGATATATTATGTTGAGTGCCTATCAAGTAATCTACTCCATTTATTATTAATAAATTAGATCTTATTCCCGATATTTGAGCTCCCATATTGCAAAGCATAATACATAATTGCGTTATGTATGGATCACAAGCGGCATTATATATATATGTCTTACCTTTTGCTAAAACAGATGCCATTATAATATTTGCAGTTCCAGTTACTGATGCTTCTTCTAATATTATATATCCACCTTTTAACTTTTTACAAGATATATCAAATGTATTATGATAAAAATTAATTACAGCACCCATATGCTTTAATGCTAATAAATGTGTGTCAATTTTTCTTCTTCCAATTTTATCGCCACCAGGATTAAACATTTTTACAAAACCATATCTAGATAATAAAGGGCCTATTAATAAAATGGACCCTCGTATTAATAAAGTAGATTTTTTATAATTTTCTGAAAATAAATAATTTAAATTTATCGTTTTTGCTTGAAAAGAATAAATATTATTATTTATTTTTTTTATTGTAACTCCTAAATTATCTAAAATATCAATTAATATATTAACATCTCTAATGTTAGGTATATTTTTTATTGTAACTTTATGATCAGTTAAAATGGTAGCAGCTATAATTTGTAAAGCTTCATTTTTAGATCCTTGAGGAGTGACACATCCTTCTAATTTATTATTTCCTATAATTTCAAAATATTCCATTAAAAATCATTTCTTTTTTATTTTTGATTTTTTACCATATTTATCTCTTATATAGAATATTTTAGATTGTCTTACAATACCTTGATTTATGAGCTTTATTTTGCTAATATTTGGAGAATTAAAAGGAAATATTTTTTCTACACCTATATTATTAGAAATTTTACGCACTGTAAAAGTTTTATTTGAACTATGACCTTTTATTTGAATAACAGTTCCTTGGAAAATTTGTATACGTTCTTTATCTCCTTCATGTATTTTATAATATATTGCTATAGTATCTCCAGACTTAAAATTGTATAATTTTTCTTTATTATCACTTTGTTGTAATAAATCGTTTGTCAAAATCATATTTTATATGTTTTTTATACAAAAATAAAAAAATATTATAATATATTCCATTTTTAATTTTAAAAAGCACATATCTTAATTATAGATATTTCAATATGTAATTTTTTATTATAAGATCTATAGTAATTAATATCACATTCATGCATTATTTTTATAGCATTTATTATAAAATTAATATTAATTAATTTAATTAGTTTAAGATAATGAAATTTAATTTCTTCAAAATCACATATATCTTCATTTTTATTATTAAATAAAATAAGCATATTTCTTATATGAGTTGTTAACATATAAATGACATATCTATATTCTGTATTTTTATATAATAATTCATTTAATGTATGTAAAGATTTTGTAATATCTTTATTACAAATATTTTTTATTAAAAAAATATATTTATGCTTGTTAGTAATTTGAATTTGATTATTTAAATCACTACTATTTGAAGATAATGACAATTTATCCAAAAGAAATAAAGAATCTCTAAAAGATCCATCACATCTATTTGCAATTTCTAAAAAAAATTCATCTTTTATTTTAAAATTTTCTTTTAAAGCAATAATTTTTAAATTATCTATTATATCTTTTTCAGATATTGTTTTAAATTCAAAAATTTGACATCTAGATAATACAGTAGGTATTATTTTATATTTTTCTGTTGTAATTAAAATAAATATTACATGATTAGGAGGTTCTTCTATAGTTTTTAATAATGCATTAAATGCACTTTGAGAAAGCATATGCGCTTCATCAATAATATATATATTATAATTACCTATATATGGTTTATAATTTAATTGTGCAATTATATTTCTAATATTTTCAACTGAATTATTAGAAGCAGCGTCAATTTCTTTAATATTGATATTATTGCTTTTACAATTTATACAAATATTACAAGATTCTAATGATTTTGTAAAATTTATACAATTAACAGATTTAGAAAAAATACGTGCACAACTTGTTTTTCCTATACCTTTGTTGCCATAAAATAAAATCGTATGAGGAATTTTATTAATTTGAATAGCTTTTTGTAAAAAATTTGTAATATCTTTTTGTCCTATAATATCTTTGAAATTACTAGGCCTATATTTAACAGCTAGTGAGGAATAATTTTCCATATAAAATGTTAATTTTCTTCATTAATAAACAACACTAGATTATATATTAATAATACACATCCTAGCCAAAATATACAATTTGATATTAAAGATATTGAATATATTTTAATGTTAATATATCTCAATAAAGCTCCTAATATTGTCAATATTATACCTATACATATTTTGATAAACATTTTTTGCATATAAAAATTAATTATAATTTGTAGTTTTTTGTATAAATTTATATCTTTCTTTAATAATTACATATTATATTTAATATAAAATATACCCCCTTTTATGAATATCAGTATTATTAATGGGCCTAACCTTAACATGATTGGTAAAAGAGAAAAAAATATATATGGTAATGTTAATTTTGAAAATTATTATAAATATCTTGTTAATGAATATAATAATATTTTTATTAGCTATTATCAAAGCAATTCAGAAGGATTAATAATAGATAAATTACAAAATATAAATAATACTAATTGTATTGGAATCATATTAAATGCAGGAGCTTTTAGTCATACTTCAATTGCAATTGCAGATTGCATTAAATCAATCAATATACCTGTTATTGAAGTACATATTTCTAATATATACCAAAGAGAATATTATAGGCATACTTCTTACATATCATGTTGTTGTTATGGAGTTATAATAGGATTTGGATTGGATTCTTATAAGAATGCAATAGATGCTTTTATTAATAAAAATAAAAAGAAAATAATATTTAAATGAATTATTTGAATGATCCTAAGCAAGAAATAAATAAATTATATAAAATTATAGATCAATGTAATTATGATTATTATATTTTAGGACAACCTTCTATTACAGATTATGAATTTGATATTTTAATTAAAAGACTAAATATTTTAGAAAAAAAATATCCTATATATAAAAAAGAAATATCACCTACAAACAATGTTTTTAATGAAATAAAATTTTTAAAAATTAAAAAAAATATGTTGCATAAACATATTAGTCCAATGTTGTCTTTAAATAGTGTATACACTAAAAATGATGTATTAGAATATAATAATAAAATTGAAAAAGATTTTAAATATAAATATAACTATGTTTGTGAATTAAAATTTGATGGAGTTGCAATATCGTTAATTTATATAAATGGAATTTTTAATAAAGCAATTACAAGAGGAAATGGCATATATGGTGAAAATATTACATATAATCTAAATTATATGTTAGATATACCCTATAAGCTTAGTAATTTCAAAAAAAAAATTCTATTATAGAATTTAGAGGAGAAATTTTTATTTTAAAAAAAAAACTGGATTATATTAATAACTATAGAAAAAAAAATAATATGCATCCATTCAATAGTGGTAGAAATTTTATTATTGGTATTGTTAAGTTACATAATTATAATCCGATATATAATAATATTTTAAATTATTATATATATGATTCATATTGTTATGAAAATGATATGATAATAGACAATCATTATATGAATTTAAATATTATTAAAAAGTACGGATTAAATGTATCTAATGATATAAAATTATGTAATGATATAAATCAAATAAATAACTATATAGATTTTTATTCTAATATAAAAAATAAACTAGATTTTTATATAGATGGAATTGTTATAAAAATTAATCAGTACAAAATACGTTCTTATTTAGGGGTTACATCTAAATATCCTAAATGGGCAATAGCATATAAATATAATTCTGAAGTTGTTGAAAGTACTTTAAATGCTATATATTATCAAGTGGGTAGAACTGGCTTAATTACACCAATAGCTAAAATTAATCCGATAAAAATATCTGGTACTATCATTAGTAGTATCAATTTATATAATCATGTAGAAATATCTAAACTAGATTTAAGAGTAAATGATCATGTTTATATTCAAAAAGGAGGAGAAATAATACCAAAAATTATAGGGGTTAATTTTCAAAAAAGAAATCAATCTATACAATTTATTCATGTAAATAATTGTCCTTCATGTAATTATATCTTAAAAAGATATAATAATTTATATTATTGTAATAATAGTAAAAATTGTACAATGCAAATAATCAATCAAATTGTACATTTTATTTCAAAAGATGCTATGAATATCCGTGATATAAATTTTCATACTATAAAAATATTGTACGAAAATAAAATTTTAAAGGATTATACTGATTTATTTAACATAGAAAAGTTTAAAAATAAAATTTTAAATATTAAAGGATTTTCAAATTTATTTTTAGATAAATTAATATACAATATTAATTTATCTAAAAATGTTAATTTTAAAAATTTTATATTTTCTTTAGGTATTAATTATGTTGGAATAGAATCAGCAAAAAAAATAAGTTATAGCTATAGCAATATACATCTTCTAATAAATGCTAAACTAGAATCTTTAATGAAGATACCTAATATAGGTGAAAAAACTGCTAATTCAATAGTAACATTTTTTCATAAAAAGAATAATATCGAAAAAATTGATAAATTAATGCAATTTAACATAAAAATACAATATATCAATAATAATCAAAAAAGATATATATTGAATGGTAAAATATTTGTTATATCTGGTGTTTTTGAAAATTATAGTAGAAATAAATTAAATTCTATTGTTATAGACAACGGAGGAATAATTACTAAAAATGTATCTCATAAAGTTAGTTACATAATAGGAGGAAAGAATATGGGTCCTTCTAAAGTATTAAAAGCTAAAAAAATGAAAATTAATATTATATCTATTGATTTTTTTTTAACAATGATAAAAAATGATAATATTAGATAGTATAAGAAATAAAATAGGATATACATTATTAGATAATAAAATTAAAAAAGATAATATTAAACATTATTCTAATTCTTTTCAAGACGCACAAAGTATAGGTATATTATATAATGTTGATAATAATGTTGATATGTTATCTATGGAAAAAATGATAAATTTTTTATGTTTTTTTGAAAAAAAAATTTTTTTATTATATTATTTGAAAAATAAAAAAGAATATGTGAAAAATTATGAATATGATTTATTATCTGTTAATAGTTTTAACAATAAAAATATCAATTTCATTTTTCATCCTAATTCTATGATTATACAAAATTTTATAAAAAAAGAATTTGATATACTTATATCTATAAGTTTTTACTCTTGTTTACCAATTAATTATATAACTGGAAGATCTAATGCAAAATTTAGAATCGGCCCTTATAACAAATCAAATATTAAATATTTAGATTTAATATTTGATTTAAAAAAAGATAAAAATATTGAAAATTTTATCAAAAATTTTCAATATTATTTCTCTTTATAAAAAAACTAAAAAATGAAATCATATTTAAATAAATTAGGAATTGCATTAGTTACGCCTTTTGATAAAAATGATAATATAGATTTCATATCTCTTAAAAAACTAATAAATAATATCATTATAAATGATATTAATTTTTTAGTTATAGCAGGAACTACAGGAGAATCTTCATCTATCAGTGATTATGAAAAGAAAAAATTATTTGAATTTGTATCTGAAACTAATAATAATAGACTTAAATTAATAGCTCATATAGGAGGAAACAATACTAATAAAACTATAAATGAGATTAAAAGTATTGATTTTGATAAATCATATCAAGCTCTGTTATCTGTAGTACCATATTACAATATTCCGTCTCAAAATGGAATATTAAATCACTATACAAAAATATCAGAAAATTCTCTCTTACCTATTATAATATATAATGTTCCTAATAGAACTGGTATCAACATATCTATTGAAACTATCATAAAATTATCCAAAATAGATAATATTATAGGAATAAAAGAATCATGTAATGACACACAAAGAATGTATAATATTATTAATATGACTGAAAAAAAATTTCTCTTTTTTTCAGGAGATGATATATCTTCAATCTTTAGTATATTACTTGGTGCTGATGGATTAATTTCTGTAATTGGAAATGCTTATCCTAAATTAGTATCTAATATGATTACAAAATGTTTTGAAAATAATTTTATAGAAGCTATAAAAATATATAAAAAACTTTTTAAAATCAATACCCTTATCTCAAAAGAAGGTAATCCATCTGGTATAAAGGAAATTTTACACCATTTAGGTATATGTAAAAATATACTAAGATTACCTTTAACCAAGGTAAGTACAGATTTGTCAAAAGAAATAAAAAGTAATTTAATTATATAAATCTATTTATTTTGATTTGCATGTTTTATACTTTGTACTTCTAATCTAATTTCTTGTGCTACATTTTTTAATACTTGCATTCCTTTTCTAACTCTTGTACCAGCTGCTCCATTATTTTTATTATAGAATTTGTCTACATCTTTTTCTAAAGAAGACAAAATTTCTTTAAAATATTCAAACTTTTTCATTTTTAAAAAAAAAATTATCCATTAATTAAACATATAAATAAATCATTATAGAACATATTATAAATAATTTTTTTATATTTAGCAAATATATATAATTTAAATTTGTCGCTTTAATATAATTCATATTAAAGAGGAAAGTCCGGACAACATAGAGTAATCTGCTTCTTAACGAGAAGGTATTATTTATGTAAATAATAACAGATAGTGTCACAGAAAATAACCGCCTAAAAAAAAGGTAAGGGTGAAAATATAGATTAAGAACCTATGTTAGATATATAGTAATATATACTAAGGATAAACCTCAGATGTTGAAAGATCAAATTTTTTATGATTATATTTTTAATCTAAAGCTACTCGCTTTATACTTTTTTGTAGTAAAAAAGGTGGATCGATTGATTAATTAAGTAATTAATTAACTAGATAAATGACAAATATTTTTAAATAAAATACAGAATCCGGCTTAATAAATTATATATATTTTTTTATAATTTTATCTGCTAATATTTCTGATATTTTTTTATATGATTCTACACTCCACCCTGCAACATGTGGAGTTAATATAATCTTATTCATTTTAGACAAACGATTGAAGTATTCAGTATTATATAATGATGGAAATTTTTCAATTTCTAATACATCAAGTCCTGCGCTTATAATTTTACCACTATCAATAGCTTTGATAAGATCTGTAGTTTTAACAATTGGCCCTCTAGAGGTATTAATAAATATTATAGGTTTTTTAAATTTGTTGATATAATTAATATCAACCATATTTTTCGTTGTATCATTTAAAGGAATATTAATACTAAGAATATCTGAAAATTCAAATATATATCTTTCATCAACTAATTTTACATAATCTCCTATATAATTAGTTTTATATTTATCATAAGCAATAACATTTATATTCAATGATTTAATTTTTTTTGCCAAACATGAACCTGTATTCCCTAAACCTATAATCCCTAATGTTTTATGTTGTAACTCTGTAGATCTATTAGATTCTCTATTCCATATTCCATTTTTAATTTCGTTATTTGCTTTACATATGTTATTAGTTAAATTAAGTATCATTCCTATTATATGTTCAGCAACAGCGTCTCTGTTGCCTCCAGCAGCACTAATAATGTTAATAGATTTCTTTTTTGCACTTATAGTATCTATATTATCAATACCTGAACCTGCTCTTGCTATAAATTTCAATCTTGTTCCTTTATTAATTATATTTTTATCTATTACAAATTTTTTACTTCTTATAATCAAACCGTCATAATTTTTGATTATATCACATAATGTGTCATAATTTATATCAAATTTATTAATAAGTTGTATATTATATTTAGATAATAAATCATAAAATATATGATGTATATCATTTATAATTAATATTTTTTGAATTTTATTCATAATTTTTTCTAAAAAAAATTGTTATTCTAACAACATATTTATATTTTCAAATATAAAAATAAATATGCTATATGTCCCTTGATTATAAAAAAGAATTTTATAAATATGCTCTTAAAGAGCATAAATTAAATGATAAACAATTAAGTAATTTTTTTTACCAACAAAATATTGATTGTTTCAACAATAGTAGTACTCCATATATTACAGAAGAAAGAAAAGTTAATTTATCTCAAATGGATATTTTTTCGAGATTAATGATGGATAGAATCATTTTTATAGGAGAAAGCATTAGTTCATATGTAGCTAATATTGTACAAGCACAGCTTTTGTTTTTACAATCGTTAGATAGAAAATCTGACATATGTATATATATCAACAGTCCTGGAGGATCAATATATGCAGGGTTAGGTATATATGATACAATGCAATATGTTGAACCTAATATATCCACTATATGTACAGGATTTTCTGCTTCTATATCGGCTGTTTTATTGTGTGCTGGTAATAAAGGTAAAAGATTTTCTTTAAAACATTCTCGCATTATGTTACATCAACCCAACGGATATTATACAGGACAAGCATCTGATATATTAATATCTGCAAAACAGATAATGAAATTAAAAGAAGAAATATATCATATAATATCACAACACAGTAATCAAGATATCAAAACTATAAAAAGATATTTAAATAGAGATTATTGGATTACATCTGAAGAAGCTATAAAATTTGGCATTATTGATAAAATTTTAATAAAAAATAATAGAATAAATTTTGAAAAATAATTTAGAAATAAAGTGTTCATTTTGTGGTATAAACAATGATAATATATTTTTATCTGGGTTATCTGCTAATATATGTAAAAAATGTATTATACAATGTTATAGTATTTTAGATGCTGAAAATACAACAAAAAATCATTATTATTATAACTTTAAACCTTTAGATATTAAAGATCATCTTGATAAATGGGTTGTTGGTCAGGACAGTGCTAAAAAAATAATTTCAGTTGCTATATACAATCATTATAAAAGAATACTTTATAATGAAAAAAATACAAATGTTAAAATAGATAAATCTAATGTTATAATAATTGGACCAACTGGCACAGGTAAAACTTTAATTGCAAAAACTATTGCTAAATTTCTTCAAATACCTTTTTGTATATGTGATGCTACAACATTAACAGAAGCTGGATATGTTGGTGATGATGTAGAAAGCATCTTATCAAGATTGTTATATGTATCAAAATATGATGTTAAAAATGCAGAAAAAGGAATAATATATATAGATGAAATTGATAAAATTGCTAGAAAATGTCAGAACACTTCAATAACACGAGATGTTTCAGGGGAGGGAGTACAACAAGCATTATTAAAAATATTAGAAGGAACTATTGTCAATGTTCCTCCTAAAGGAGGTAGAAAACATCCTAATCAGGAAACAATATCATTAAATACAAATAACATATTATTTATTTGTGGAGGATCATTTGAGGGTATAGATAAAATTATATCTAATAGAATATCTAAAAATCATATTGGATATGGTATTGATAATAAATCTAATAATATTTATAATTATAATAATCTAGTTAAAAATATTATTCCTGATGATTTAAGGTCATTTGGATTAATACCTGAATTAATTGGCAGATTACCTTTTATAGCAGTATTAAACTCTTTAAGCAAAGAATTGTTAGAAAACATTTTAATTAATTCTAATAATTCTATTATTAAGCAATATCAATCTATATTAGAATATGATGATATTAATATATCTTTTGATAGAGAAGTATTAAAATACATTATTAATAAATCATTAGATTATAATTTAGGTGTTAGAGGGTTAAAATCTATATGTGACAATATATTTATTGATATAATATTTAAATATTCCTCTAGTAATACTAAGAAAAATAATATACATATTGATATGACTTATATTAAGGAACATATTACTAGTGTATAATTTTTGACTATATCTTTTTTTTATATAAATTTATTATATGTGTTTGTTTTTTTTAAATATTTTAAATATATAATAATATGTGTAGAGGATTAATAAGTATAGGCAATGATTTTCCTTTCTTTGAAAAGAAAGCATGTGTTTCTACAGTTAAAGGTAAGGAATTTGATATTATCAAATCTGATATGTTAAGAGATAATAATCATTGGACTGTAATGTTTTGGTGGCCTAAAGATTTTACATTTGTTTGCCCAACTGAAATATCTTCTTTTAATGATTCTTTTGATGATTTTGAAGATAGAGATACAAAAATCATAGGAGCTTCAACTGATTCAGAATTTTCTCATTTAGCATGGAGGCAAAATAATCAAAATCTTAAAAATATTAAATTCCCAATGTTGGCAGATACATCTAAATCTTTGTCAGAAGAATTAGGAATATTAGATAATACAGAAAAGGTAGCTAATAGAGCAACATTTATAATAGATCCTTTAGGAATTATTAGATGGATTTCAGTTTATGATATGAAAATAGGCAGGAGTGTTAAGGAAATACTTAGAGTGTTAGATGCATTGCAAAGTGATGAGTTATGTCCATGTAATTGGGAATTAGGTGATGATAATATTAAAATTTAGTAATATATGATTAACAAAGGTCTAGAAAGATTAAACAACAATTTATATATTGATAGTGATTATTCAAATATTTTTTTAAATGTATTACAAAATACAGAATATAGATATCCCAAAGATATTAATGTTAGCATTAATAATGCAATTAATGTAGATCACCTTTCGAAAAAAGAAGCTATTATTATTGCTATTAGTTCTGCTATTGGCAATAATAGTAGTATTTTAAAAAAGTCATTATATGATTTTTCAAAAAAAGAGATAGAAATATCAAATGATGAATATTCGGAAATTATTTCATGTGTAAGTTTGATGTCGATTAACAATGTTATTTATAGATTTAAACATTTTATAAAAGATGGTAGTTATAATAATCATCCTGTTAATGTAAAAATGAATATCATGGCTAATCCTATTTTGGGAAAAGAAATTTTTGAATTAATATCAATAGTAATTTCTGCTATAAATTCTTGTCAAGCATGTATTGAAGCACATGAAAATTCATTGATTAAATTAAATGTTTCTAAAAACACTATATTTGATGCTATACGTATAGGTGCTATAATAACAGGATTATCTAAACTTTATTATTAAAATAGTGACTAACAATAGAAATATAATTTTATGTAAAATTGAAAAGGTTTTTAATAATATTATACGGCCATTCCTAAGAGAAGATGGTGGAGATCTATCTATTGAAGATTTAAGTAAAGATATGATTTTAACTATAAAATTTTTGGGATTATGTAAAGATTGCCCTATAAATGGGACAACATTAGAAATAGGAATAAAAAGTATTTTAAAAAAAGAAATTCCAGAAATCAAAGATATTAAAAAAATTATATAATTTTTTTAGAAAAAATCATTTTATATGTTGTTTCAATGTTTCCCTTTTTAATATTTATCAAATGAGGATTGATTTTTAATTTATCTCTTTGAGAACATCTATCTAAAATTGTTATTCCATTAATGTGATCAATTTCATGTTGTATTACTCTAGCTGACAATCCAGTATATGCATCTTCATGAATTGATAAACTAGTATCTATGTATTTTATGATTATTTTGTAATGTCGTTTGATATTTAATAAAACATTAGGAATACTGAGACAACCCTCATTCAATCTCCATGTTATTCCGTGATATGATTTTATGTATGGATTAATAAAAACTTTTTTGATTCTTTCTTTATTAATATCATCATATAAATCCATTATGAATAATTTAATTGGTAAATTAATTTGTGGAGCAGCTAATCCAATTCCATTAGAATTATATAATGTATCAAACATATTTTTTATTGTAGAATCAAGTTTGTTAATATTTTGTTTTTCTACATCATTTGCTAATCTATTTAAGATTGCGTTTCCGTATGCAATTATAGGAAGTATCATTTTATATCTTATTATAATATTTAAGCCATTCTTTTAACATAATTATTGCACTAATTTCATTTTCATAAACACAATTTTTCTTTTTATAAAATTTTTTGTTATTGATTATATATTGATTTGCAATTTTAGTTGTAAAATTTTCATCTATAGTATGTATTTTGATTTCTTTGTATAAATTTGTTAACTTCAATATAAAGTTTTGAATTTTTAAAATTACAAAAAAATTTCTTTTCCCGTTAGGGATACCAATTAAAAACCTTGATACATTATTACATTGTAAATATTTTTTAATAAAAATTAATATATTTTTGGTTTCAATACTAGTTAATCCTATGGAAATAATGTTTTCTGTATCAGTTACAGCAATGCCTGTTGTTTTAATGCCATAATCAAATGCCATAATTCTCCCCATGATTCTATAATATTATTATCTTGTTAATTTTAATATTCTTATATTTATCGTTAAATAAATTGATTATTTTATTTTTTTTAATCATAAGTTCATTTTTTAATACAGTAGAAATAACTTTTATATATAAAATATTTTTTTTAAGATATATGCTATTAGTGCGATTGTATACATTCTCACCCATTAAATCTTTCCAATATTTTGAAACTATAGTATATTGATAATATTTATCTATTTTATATTCAAAAAACATATTATGTAATATATTTTTAAATAAAAGTTTATTCATTTTTATAATAATTCAACTTTAGAAAAAAAAAAGCTAATCTCTCTTTTTGCAGATACAATAGAACTTGAACCATGAATTGAATTTTCTTGTATTGATTTACCATATTTATATCTTATAGATAATTTATTTGCTTTTTTAGGATCTTTATCTCCAATAAGATTTCTAAATTCTTCAACAGCATTTTTTTTACTTAGCAATAGTACTATAATATCATATGATATAATATAATCTATTAAAGATTTATAATATGATTTTTTGTAATGTTCTATATAAAAATCAGAGGCTATATCTCTATTAAGAGTCATTTTTTTTATTTTAATTATATTAAAATCATTTTTTACTATATCATCTATAATAAATCCTACATTTTTATTTTTAATAGCATCTGGTTTTATAATAGATAGAGTTAAATTATTTGAAGTCATATAGAAATAAATTATTATATTGTAAAAAAATTATAATATTTTGAAATACAATATATCAAATATAATTGATTTACTAAATAAAACATCTAATAATATAATTATAATCACACATGACAATCCTGATGGTGATGCTATTGGATCTGTACTTACAATGTACAATATTCTATTGAAGAAACAATTTAATAGTATTAATATTGTTTTAACATCTAATTATTCTAATAAATTTGATTGGATGCCAAATATTAATAAAGTATTAATATTAAATCATTATAATTATATAAAGATTTGTAAAAAAATATTAAAAGCTAATATTATATTTTGTTTAGACTTTAGTAATACTACAAGAATACATAAAATAGAACAAGTATTTTTGAGATCAAGAGGAATAAAAATTGTTATTGATCATCACAATGATGTAAATATTAAATATGATTTTTTATATCATAATAATTTATCTTCATCAACTACAGAATTATTATATGACTTTATACATAAATTAAATTTTGAAAAATTAATGGACATAAATATTAGAAATTGTTTATATACAGGAATACTAACTGATAGTAATTCTTTTCAATTTACTCCTTCTAAACATAAAATTTTTCAAATTGCATATGAATTAGTAAAATCGGGAGTTAATAATAATTATATCTATGATAAAATTTATCATTTCAATAATTATAGTATTATTGAATTTTTTGGATATTGTTTTTATAAAAAAACACATTTTATAAAAAATGATAATAATTTTTTAATATGCATAATTAGTATTTCTAAAGAAGAAATAATTCGATATAATATCATTAATGATGAGACAAAATTTATTATTAATTATCCTCTATACATTAATAATGTTAAATTATCTTTGCTATTAATAGAACAATCAAATATTAGGACTAAAATTTCTATACGTTCTAAACGTAATGTAGATTGTAATCAAATTGCAAAAAAATATTTTAATGGAGGAGGACATAAAAATGCATCTGGAGGATATATAAATATGCAATTAGATGATTCTTTTATTTTATGTAAAAAAATATTTAGTGATATAAGATCATGTATTATATAGATACACATACTCATCTTTTTCTACCTATTTATGGTAATAATATTAAAAATGTAATTGATAGAGCCCTACAGGTAAATAAAAAAATGATATTACCTAATATTGA
Source organism: Bacteroides sp. (assembly GCA_022818785.1). Lineage (GTDB taxonomy): Bacteria > Bacteroidota > Bacteroidia. The sequence goes on along the minus strand of CP063811.1, from coordinate 328,029 downwards.
TTTATCAACTATAAATAAATTATTTTCATTATGTGATCAATATAAAAATTTTCTTTATCCTATGTTAGGAATACACCCAATGTATATAGACAATAATCATAAATATTTAATAAGTAAAATTGAAAAAATTATTTATCAAAAGTCAAAAAGTATTTGTGGAATAGGAGAAATTGGACTTGATACTTTTTATAATCGTAAATATTTTTATAATCAAAAGGAAGCTTTTTTAAAGCAATTACAAATTGCTAAAAATATTTCAAAACCAGTTTCAATTCATTGTAGACATGATTATAATGAATTAATTGATATTTTGAAATTAAAAGAAAACAAATATTTAAAAGGTGTAGTTCACTGTTTTAGTGGAAATTTAATGCAAGCTAATAAGTTAATAGAATTAGGATTTTATTTAGGTATTGGTGGTTTATTAACATTTAATAATTGTCATCTTTCAAAGATTATTCACAAAATCAATATTAATAACATTATTTTAGAAACAGATTCACCTTACTTATCTCCTTATCCATTTAGAGGACAACAAAATGAAAGTTATAATATAATATACGTAGCTCATGCAATAGCTAAATTGCAAAATAAAAGCATTAATTTGATAATCAATATAACAAATAAAAACGTTTTTAATCTATTTAAGATATAATTTATGTTAGATAAAGAATCAATTAATACATTGATAACAAAAATAAATATACTAGATATAGTAGAAGATTTTTGTAATCTCAAACAATATGGTGATAATTTTTTAGGATTATGTCCATTTCACGATGAAAAACATCCTTCTTTTAATGTAAATGTAAAAAAAAATATATTTAAATGTTTTGGGTGTGGTAAAGGCGGAAATGCAATAGATTTTATTATTCTTTATAAGAAATTTTCATATATAGAGGCTATTGAATTCTTATCTAAAAAATATAATATTAATGTTTTTAAACATATTAAAAAAGATGATAACAACTATAAAAGTGTATTATTGCTAATTAATCATTATATTAATGCTTATCTTCTAAATAAAATGGAAGATAAATCTAAAAATTTTGATAAAGGAATAAATTTTTTATATAATCGTCAAATATCTTTAAATACGATTAAAAAATTTCAAATAAGTTATTCTACAAATAATGATGTTAAAAATTTATTAAATTTTTTAATAAATAAAGGATTTAATAAAGATTATATATATGATATAGGATTTGTATGTAAGAAATATAATGGGATGCTATATAATAAATTTCATGATCGTGTTATATTTCCTATACATTCTTTGTCTGGCAATATAGTGGGTTTTGGAGGAAGAACTTTATTGTCAAAACATAACATTAAATATATAAATTCATCTGATTCAAGAATTTTTTCTAAAAAAGAAAATCTTTATGGAATTTTTTTTACAAAAAATTACATAAGAAATTTAGATCATTGTTTCTTAGTAGAAGGTTATATAGATGTAATATCTTTATATCAAAATCAAATATATAATGTTGTTGCGACTTTGGGTACTAATATTAGTATAAAACAAATTGAACTAATAAAAAAATATACAAATAATATAACTCTATTATATGATGGAGATACAACAGGAATCAATTCTGCCATAAAGAATATAGATATTATGTTGCAATGCGATATGGATCTTTCCATAGTTGTATTACCAAATAATCAAGATCCTGATTCTTATATAAATTTAGTAGGTAATAAATTGTTTATCAATTTTATTGACAATAATAAACTAGATTTTCTTCATTTTAAATATTATCAATTAATAAAAAAAAATGAAATAAAAATTAATATACAATCCGAATCTATAAAATCTATTATTAATAGTATTTCTTATGTTAATGATAATATTAAAAGAGATTTATATATTAATACAGCCAGTCAATTATTGAATATTAATAAAGATGTAATTGTTAATGAATTAAATAAATGTATTTTAAATAGAAACAAAGCTGGATTTAATCAAAATAATATAAAAAATAATAATGACATCTTATTTAAAAGCGAAATTAAATTAAAAAATAGTATTTATGAATATGAAATTTTAAAAATAATTATTCAATATGGTAATATGCCATTTAAAAATAATTCTTTATTAAGGCATTATATTATTGAATCAATAAAAAATATTGATTTTAAAAATAAGGTTATACTATTAATAATTAATAGTATTAAAATAAAATATTATAATGATCAATTTATTGACATGAAATTTTATCTTAGTTTTAATGATACAAATATTATTAACATTGTTAATTCAATTTTGAATAAAAAATCCAATATAAGTAATAAATGGAATGAAAAGTATGAAATTAAACAAAATATTAAAATAAAAGATCTATTGAAATATATTAATGATATTATTAATAGATTATTACTGTGTAATATTTTATTTGATATTTATAATATCAGTGATGAGTTATTTAATTGTATTAACAAAATTAAAATTGTTGATTTACAGAAAAAATATTTAGAACTTAATAATCAAAAAAATAAAATAGCTAAAAAATTAGGTATTAGTATATTAAATTCTATTTAACTTTTAAATATTATGTTTGATAATTATGATATAATTGTAGTAGGTGGTGGTCATGCTGGGTGTGAGGCATCATTAATAAGTGCTAAGCTTGGTATGAAAGTTTTGTTAATTACTATGAATGTTAATACTATTGGTCAAATGTCATGTAATCCAGCTATGGGTGGGATTGCTAAAGGTCAAATTGTTAGAGAAATAGATGCCTTAGGAGGCAGTAGTGGAATAATAGCAGATAAAACAAGAATACAATTTAGAATGCTTAATAAATCTAAAGGTCCTGCTATGTGGAGCCCTAGATCTCAAAATGATAGATTATATTTTTCATTAGAA
>CP063811.1:289300-325107 GCA_022818785.1 Bacteroides sp. | reverse complement strand
AAAAAAAAATATATCATAATTTTATAGATATACTAGAAGATAATGTAATCAACATTATTATCAAGGATAAAAAAGCAAGAGGAGTTATTACAAATAATAGATTACATATATATAGCAAGTCAGTTATACTTACTAATGGAACATTTTTAAATGGTATGATCTTTATAGGTCAAAATAAATTTCTAGGTGGAAGATCTGGAGAAAAAAACTCTTGTGGATTAACTGAGCAGTTAAAAAATTTAGGATTTGAAAGCAATAGATTAAAGACAGGGACATCACCTAGAGTTGATAAAAGAACTATAAATTATGATATTTTAGAAGAACAAACAGGAGATAATGAATTTGATAATGGATTCTCTTTTGACAATATCAAGTCTATGTTTGATCCTTTAAGTTGTTATATGACATATACTAATGATAAGGTTCATAAAATAATTAATGATAATATTAAAGAATCTTATATTTATAGTAATAATATTAAAGGACCTAGATATTGTCCATCTATAGAAGATAAAATAATTAGATTTGTATCAAAAAATAGTCATCAAATTTTTATAGAACCTGATGGATACAATAGTATGGAAGTTTATTTAAATGGATTTTCGACATCATTATCTATAAATACTCAAATTAAAGCTTTGAAACTTATTAAAGGATTTGAAAATATAAAAATTATTAAACCTGGTTATTCTGTTGAATACGATTTTTTTAATCCTATGGGTTTATATCATACAATGGAAACTAAAATAGTTGCCAATTTATTTATGGCTGGTCAAATAAATGGAACTACTGGGTATGAAGAAGCTGCATGCCAAGGATTAATGGCAGGTATTAATGCAAGTCTTAAAATAAAAGATAATCATGAATTCATTATTAAAAGAAATGAAGGATATATTGGTGTTTTAATTGATGATTTAATTACAAAAGGAACAGAAGAACCATATAGAATGTTTACATCAAGAGCTGAATATAGATTGTCATTAAGGCAAGATAATGCTGATATTAGACTTTCTAAAAAAAGCTATGAAATAGGTTTAATACCTGATGATAAAATGTCAAAAATAAACAACAAAATACATGATATACAACAAATAATACATTGTTTGAAAAAAACTAAAATTTCAAATGAAAATGCTGATATTATTATGAATTATGTCAATAAAAATGATGTATTTAATAATAATTTATCACTATATGATATTTTATTAAGACCTCAGTTAAATATTAATATAATATCTAAATTTAATGATATATTAATGAATATTGTGAAATGCTATGATAAAAGCACAATCCAACAAGTTGAAATAAATGTTAAATATGAACATTATCTTAAAAGAGAAAATGACATGATTAATAAAATTAATTATATTGAATCATTTTATATAAAAAATGATTTTGATTACAATAATATAAAAAGTTTATCAAATGAAGCTAAAGAAAAATTATCTAAAATTAAGCCAAAAACATTAGGTCAAGCATCTAGGATATCTGGTATATCACCTGCAGATATAGCTATATTAGCTATAAAAATACGTAATTAATTATGAAAATAGCCTTGTTAGGATATGGTAAAATGGGACATTACATAGAAAATGTTTTAATGAATAAAAATCATACTATAGTACTAAAATCAAATACCAAAAATGTATTAAAAAATGAACATTACAAATTAAAACAAGTAAATCTAGCAATAGATTTTAGTCATCCTGATATAGTAGTTGAAAATATTTTAACATGTTTCGATTACGATGTACCTATTGTAGTAGGAACTACAGGCTGGAATCAAAAAATTGATTTTATAAAAAATCAATGTTTAAAGTTAAATCAATCAATTTTATATTCTCCTAATTTTAGTCTAGGATGCAATATATTAATTTATATTAACGATATTTTATCAAAAATATTTAATAATCACATTGAATATGATATAAGTATTACTGAAGGACATAATAAAAATAAATATGATAGCCCTAGTGGAACTAGTATAAAAATAGCAAATGATATAATTAATAATATTGCAAGAAAACAAGAATGGGTAAATCAAAAAGATCTTGTTTCTAACAGAAAACAAATATTAATAAATTCTATTAGAAATAATAAATATACAGGTTATCATTCTATTAACTATAAATCTTCAAATGATATAATGATATTAGAACATAGTGTTTTTTCTAGAAAATCATTTGCTGAGGGAGCTGTAATATGTGGAGAATGGTTAATAGGAAAATCAGGATTTTTTACTATAAATGATATAATAGAATTATATTTTAATTTAAAATAATGTTTACAAACTTTAATTTTAAAGAATTAAAAAATATTATTTTAATTTTTTTTGTTATTATAATAGTACGTGGTTTTATATTAGAATCTTTTTATATTCCTAGTTCATCTATGGAAGAAACTTTATTAGTAGGTGATTATATAATGGTTAATAAATTTTATTATGGTATTAGATTACCTATAACACCATTATCAATACCGTTGTTTCACAATAATTTATATTTATTTAAGAAAAGAAAATCCTATATTAATTACATAGAACTTCCTTACATACGTTTTTTTAAATTTAAAAATATAACACACAGAGATGTGATAGTTTTTAATTATCCTCATGATAAATATAATCTACCTATAGATAAGAAAGATTTTTTTATAAAAAGATGTATAGGAATACCAGGTGATAAAATTAAAATAGTTAATCAATCATTATTATGTATAAATAATGATTACTTTGAAATAGATTATTTAAATAGTTTTATTAATGAATGTAATATAAATAATATTTTTATTCCTAAAAAAAATGATATTCTATATTTGAATATTAATAATATATCATTATATAAAGATATAATAACATTATATGAAAAGAATAAAATAAAAATTGTTAATAACAATATTTATATAAATAATCAATTAAATACTTTTTATAAAGTTAAAATGAATTATTATTTTGTAATAGGAGATAATAGAATCAATTCATATGATTCTAGATACTGGGGGTTTGTTCCTGAAGACCATATTGTTGGAAAAGCTTTTATTATATGGATGTCATATAATAAGAGCCATGATAAATTATTTAATATAATACGTTGGAACAGAATACTAAAATATATTCAATAGTAATAAAAATACAAATTATATAATATGAAAAAAAAAGCTTTAGACTATCATTCATTACCTTATCCTGGTAAGATATCGGTTATATCATCTAAGCCAACATTTAATCAAGAACAATTATCTTTAGCTTATTCTCCAGGAGTAGCAGAACCTTGCTTAAAAATATTTAAAAATGTAAATGATATATATAAATATACTTCTAAAGGTAATTTAGTAGCAGTTATAAGTAATGGCACTGCAGTACTTGGATTAGGAAATATAGGAGCTGAAGCATCTAAACCTGTAATGGAAGGAAAAGCTGTTTTATTTAAAATATTTGCAGATATAGATGTTTTTGATATTGAAATAAATATTTCAGATGTAGATAATTTTGTTAAAATTGTTAAATCATTAGAACCAACGTTTGGTGGTATTAATTTAGAAGATATTAAAGCTCCAGAATGTTTTATAATAGAAAAAAAATTAAAACAAATATTGAAAATTCCAGTTATGCATGATGATCAACATGGTACTGCTATTATATCAGGTGCAGCATTAATAAATGCATTAGAAATACAAAATAAAAATATTAATAAAATTAAAATGATTATATCTGGAGCTGGATCTGCTGCTATATCATGTGCTAAGATATACATTTCTTTAGGAGTATTAAAAGAAAATATTATTATGTTTGATAGTAAGGGCGTAATAGATTATAAAAGAAATGATTTAGATAGTATCAAATATGAATTTATAACTAATAGAAATGTAAAAAATTTAAGGGAGGCAATTAATGGTTCAGATGTTTTTATAGGATTATCTAAAGGAAATATTATAGATATAGATATGTTAAAATCAATGAACAATAATCCTATTATATTTGCAATGGCAAATCCAGACCCTGAAATTGATTATAATTTGGCTTTAAAAGCACGTAATGATATTATAATTGCTACAGGTAGATCTGATTTTCCTAATCAAGTTAATAATGTTTTAGGGTTTCCATATATTTTTAGAGGAGCTTTAGATGTAAGAGCTGTATCTATTAATGAAGAAATGAAAATAGCTGCTGTTCATGCTATAGCTAAACTTGCCAAAAGACCGGTTCCAGAATATGTTAATTTGGCATATAATACTAAAAATATATATTTTGGTAAAAATTATATTATACCTAAACCTATTGATCATAGATTATTAATTAATGTTTCTTTAGCTGTTGCTAAACAAGCTGTCGAATCTAATATAGCTAAAAATATAATTAGTGATTGGGATCAATATAAATATGAATTAAGTAATAAAACTCAAAAAAGCAACATATATATAAATAATATAGCTAAGAATCATAAAAATAAATTTAAAAAAATAATTTTTACTAACGCATCTAATTATAAAATATTAAAAGCAGTTGAAATTATAAAAGATGATAAAATTGGAGATCCAGTTTTATTGGGAGATATGCATACCATTATCAATATTATTAATGAATATAAATTAAAAATCAAATATGATTCTATCATAGATATTAATGATAAACAAATAAAAAAGTTGATCAAACATAATTTTATTGATAATGAATTAGAAGATTATAATTTGTATAGTAATTTAATGTTAAAATTAAATTTAGCTGATACTGCAATATTATATTTTGATAATGTCAATAATATTAATAATTACTTCGATAATAACAAAAATATTAGTAAAATATATAATAATCATTTTGTTGTTACTAAGTGTATTCTTACTAAGAAAGGGCCATTTTTTATTACCAATATTAAATCAGAAAGTAATGACAATATAATTGAAGTTATTGAATTAATAAACAAATATATAAATAATTTTGTTTCCGATATTAAAACATTATTAATTTCAAATAATTTTAATTATGCTCAAAATAACAATATTAAATGTAAATTTGATAACATTTATGATAATATTTTATCAAATATGTTATTTGAATATAAATTTAATGATGATATTAATTCGATCATATCAATTAATGATAATAATTACAGTAGCAAAATATCTCAATTTCTAATTAATATAGAAAAATATAATGTTTTAGGACCTACTATATTACAACCATTAAATCCTATTCAAACTATAAATATTAATTCTTCTGTAGAAGATATAATCCAAACAGCAATAATATCTAATATTAATTTATCATAAAATATGATTTATTCTATTACTGGCAAAATTTCTCTTATAAAGAGAGAAATTGTAATTATATTTTCCAATGATGTAGAATATATAATCTATATATCATTGTATACATATAATAAATTATTAAAACATAATTATTTAGATCAGAAAATAACAATTTTTACTTACTTATATATAAGTAATAATTCAAATATTATTTTATATGGATTTTTCGATTTAGAAGAAAAATTCATGTTCAATCTTTTATTATCAGTTACTAAAATTGGACCTAATATGTGTGTTAATATATTATCATCCATTAAATCAATTGAAAGTCTTAAACAAGATATTATTAATAATAATATTCAAAATATTAAAGATATAAAAGGAATAGGAAATAAATCTGCAAAGAGAATTGTATTAGAGTTACAAGATAAAATATATAATATGAAGAATAATATTAAGCATGTTGATAATAAAAAATATCTTCAAATAGAAGAAGAATCTTTAAAAGCATTAATAAAATTAAATATTAATGCTGATGTTGCAAAAAAAATAATAAAAAAAGTTATTAAAAATAATATTAATATTTCTACATCAGAAGAAATCATAAAAAAATCACTACAATTGTTATAAATTTTTATATTTCTGTATTTGTTTTTTTAAAGAATTTAATGATTTATTAATGCCATAATATAAATTATGATAATTTTTTTTTACAAAAAATATATTACTTGATGTAAAGGCTTTGATGGATACAGTATTAAAATGATGATTATATCTTTTATCTATTTTCATTGATATTACACAATATATAATATTGCGACATAAAAAAGATATTTTTTTGATTTTATTATTAATATTGTTAACTAAACAATCGCTTTTTTCAAAATTAATATTTTTTATTATTAAATTCATAATATATTAAATTATAATGTATTTATAATATTCATTTCTTGTTTTTTTTGTTTATAAATAGCTTTTTTTAGTATGTTTCGTTTCTTAGTAGAATTTTTTTCATAAGATTGTCTATAACGCAATTCTTTTAATATCCCAATTTTATCGAATTTTCTTTTAAATTTTCTAAGTGCTTTTTCAAAATTTTCTCCTTGTTTAATTTCTGTAATAATCATATTTGAAATAAAATTAATAAACTAAAAATCATATTATTTAATAAATAAAAATAATATGATATTATTAATAAATATAATAACTTGAATTCAATTTAAATAATAATTGAATAACAAAAAATATACATATTAAAAAATGAACATTGGAATTATTGGATATCCAAAATATGAGGTAAGTGGTGTTATAGCAAGCGAATTGGGTAATCAATTGGCTAATAGAGGCCACAATATACATTTTTTTAGTTATCAAAATCCTATAAGATTAAATACGAGATTAAAAAATATATTTTTACATAAAATTAATTTATATAATGATAATATGTTGAATATTCCATTATATGAATATGAACTAATAAGTAAAATATTACATATTTGTAATAAATATTCGTTAAATATTATTCATGCTCATTATGCAATACCTCATGCAAATATCATAAATATTGTACAAAATATTTTGTTAAAAAAGGGGTTAAAAATATATTCAATATTGACTATTCACGGAAATGATATTGCAAATATTAATGATGTTAACAAAAATTCACATTCATCATTGATAGAATATAACATCAATAATGTTAATGCTATAACTGTGACTTCAAATTATATATATCAAAAGATTAATAATTATTTAAATTTTGATAAAAAAATTCATATAATTCCTAATTTTATTGATAAAAAAAGATTTTATCTATCTGAGCACAAAACTTTAAAAAATATGATTGCCCCTAGGGGGGAATATGTACTTACACATATATCCAATTTTGAAAAAAAAGATACAATAGAAATTGTTATAAAAGTATTTTTTAATCTCATAAAAGATAGCACAATATTATTAAAGTTATTATTTATTGGTGATGGTCCTAATATAGTATATGCTAAAAAATTATGTGACGATTATAAAATTAGAGATTATGTATATTTTTTAGGATTTCAAAAACAAATTGAATATTTTTATTCAATAAGCGATTTAATACTTCTGCCTTATACTAGTGAATCATTAGGATTAGTCATTTTGGAGGCTATGTCTTGTGGTATTCCCATTATATCCTCTGATGGAGGAGGATTAAAAGAAATAAATATAAACGGTAAAACAGGCTATGTTTCTAATTGTCATAATATATATGAAATGACTAAAAACATATTATATATTTTGAAAAATCGTAATATTTATAAAACAATAAGTCAAAATGCTATAAATTATGCTAAAAAATTTGATATCAATATTATTACTGATCAATATGAAAAACTATATACTGATTTAATATCATAATTTATATTATATTGGATATATGTCATTATATGAAATATATTTCCATTGTCCTCTTTTCAATGATTGTTTATTTAAATTGTGATATTGAATTCTATCTAATTTTAATATTTTAAATCCAAAATAGTTAAAAATACGGTGTATAATTCTGTTTTGACCACTATGAATTGTGACAGTAAATTCATTTTTAAATCGATCATACTGTAATTTGTCAATTATAATACGATTATTGATTTTGTATTGCTTAATCTTATTTATATCATATTCATTGCATATATTATTTAGCTTAACTGAATATATTTTTAAAATATTTTTACTTGGATGTGTAAGGTTATATGTTAGATTTCCATTATTAGTTAATAATATTAATCCAGTTGTATTTCTATCTAATCGTCCAACAGCATGTAAATTATTTGTTATCTCTTTATCTTTAATAAGATCCATTATTGTATTTCTTGATTTATCATCAATATTAGTAACAATACAATTTTTAGGCTTATTAATTAAAATATAAACATATTGATTTGGATATATAATTCTATTACAATAGGATACTTTATCATTTTTTTTTACAATAGAATTAAAATTATTAATAATTTTATCATTAATTTTTATTTTTTCTTGTAAAATAAGATTATCTGCTTTACGTCTCGATGTAATACCACATAATGATATATATTTGTTTAATCTCATATAATTTTAATTTATGAAGATAATATATCTATCATATTTAAAACACTATCAATATTGTCAACATTATCTTTTTTCTTATTAATTATTAAATTTAGATCAGAATATTTAATTTTATCATTTATAATACCAATCATAATATTTTTAATATTTTTAATTATCGCTCTAATGGATTCATAACCCATTTTACTAGCAATAATTCTATCTCTACATGTTGGTTTTCCGCCACGTTGTACGTGTCCTAATATAGTTACTTTTATATCATAACTAGAAAAGTGATTTTTTACTTTTTTTGCTATTTCAAAGGTATTTCCTATATTATTATGTTCTGATATAATAATAATTTTTGAAGATTTATTACGTCTAGATTTTAAAAGATGTTCAAATAGATGATCTAAATTATTATGATATTTAGGTAAAATAACAGTACCAGCTCCTGAACTAATACCAGTATTAATTGCAATATGACCAGTATTTTTACCCATTACTTCAACAAAAAATAATCTATCATGAGATTCTGCAGTATCTCTGATTTTATCAATTATATTAGTAACAGTGTTAATAGCTGTATCATATCCTATTGTTATATCAGTACCATATAAATTATTATCAATAGTAGCTGGTATAAAAATAACAGGAATTTCATATTTATTATGAAATTTATATATTCCATTTAAAGTACCATTGCCTCCTATTGCAATCAATACATTAATGTTATTTTTAATCAAATTTTCATAAGATTTTTGCATACCATCAGTATTGATAAAATCTTGACTTCTGGCTGTTTTTAATATAGTTCCTCCTTTATGTATTATATTAGCTACTGATTCAATATTTAATTTGTAAAAATCATTATTAATAAGCCCTTCGTAACCTTTTCTAATTCCTATAATATTCATATTATAATGTATGCCTGTTCTTACAATTGCTCTTATACAAGCATTCATACCTGGCGCATCTCCTCCGGAAGTTAATACTCCTATGTTAATATTATTCATATTTATTTAGAAATAATCTATTTTTTTGTGGTAACAATATAACTTTATTTATTGTATACAAGTAATATAATATAAAAATTTTTATTTATTTATATGTCATTAAAATGTGCTATATTTGGTTATATTAATATTAAAGTGTATTTATTAATACATTTTTGAATAAAAAGGTATAAAATGGATAATTTCAATCTTATTGATTCGTTTAAAGAGTTTAAAAATATAAAAAATATAGATAAAACTTACATGGAATTGTTGTTAAAAGATGTAATAAAAACCATGATTTTACATACATATGGATGTAATAAAAATTTTGATATTATACTTAATCTTGAAAAGGGAGATATAGAGATATGGAGAACCAGAAAAGTTATAGACAATAACATAAAAATTGATCCGATATATGAGATATATTTAAAAAAAGTTCAAAAAATTGATTCTAGTTTATCTATAGGTGATGATTTTATTGATGAAATTATTTTATCTAATTTTAGCAGGAGATCAATTTTGATAGGTCGTAAAATGTTATCTATTAAAATGATAGAATTGGAAAAACAAAACATTTTAAATGAATATAAAAACCGAATTAATGAAGTTATAGTTGCTGAAATTACTCAAATACGGAAAAAAGAAATTATATTATTAGATAATCAAAAAAATGAACTTTTACTTCCTAAAAGTGAACAAATATCCTTTAATTTTTTAAAAAAAGGAGATATAATAAGATCTGTTATTATTGATGTTAAAATGATTAATGATAAACCAATAATTATTGTTTCTCGTACAAATGTATTGTTATTGCATAAATTATTGGAGCTTGAGGTTCCTGAAATATTTGATGGATTAATAAATATAAAAAGTATAGTACGTGAACCAGGAGAAAGAGCTAAAGTATCAGTTGAATCTTATGATGATAGAATAGATCCCATAGGAGCTTGTGTTGGTATTAAAGGGTCTAGAATACATGGAATTATTAAAGAGTTATCTAATGAGAGTATAGATATTGTACAATATACAAATAATATCCAATTATATATTCAAAGATCTTTAAGTCCTGCTAAAATATCTAGGATACAAATTATTGATGAAAATACTGCGAATGTATATGTAAAATCTGATCAAGTAGCATTAGCAATTGGAAAAAATGGTTGCAATATAAGATTAGCTATTAAATTAACAGGATATCAAATTAACATTTACAAAGATTCTATTGAAAATAATAATGTATCAAAAAATTCAATTGTAAATTGATTATGATATTATTTGTAAACATGTAATTTATAAATTAATAACTACTTTTATAATAAAGCTTTAATATTTTAATATGATTTGTAAAAAATAGATTTTATGCATTACATTTAAACAAAAATAAATTAATAATTATGTCAGAAAAGAAAGAATATAAATTGTTGAAAATAGCCAAAGAGTTAAATGTTAGCATACTTACAATAGTAAATTTTTTATCTAAAAATGGTCATAAAGTTTTATATAGTCCTAATACTAACATTAATAAGTATTTATACGAAAAATTATTGATAGAATATAAAAATCATAAACAACAATCTTCTTTACGAAATTCTGCAAAAAATATTATTAATATATCTGATTATAATATAACGACAAAACCCAAAGTAGTAGGAAAAATAAATTTAGATAAAAATAAAGTTTCAAAAAACTTAACAAAACCTGATAATATTTATCATCAAAATAAAAAAGATGATATTAAATCTATTAAAAATAAAAGAGTAAAAATCTTTAAAGACAAAAAAATAAAAAAAGATGATAAATTTACAAATAATCAAATCAAGAGAACTCTTAATAAATTAAGTAATGTAGGTAAATCAAGTAAATTTAATGTAATATCAAGATTAAAGAAAAGCAAAAAATGTGATAAAAAAAATTCACATAATGAAAATAATGCTATAATAAATAAAAATGCTAAAAAACTCAAAATAACAGAATTCATAACAGTTAAAGAACTGAGTATTATAGCATCAATACCTGTTAATGATATTATAAAGTTATGTATTGATTTAAATATTTTAGTATCTATTAATCAAAGATTAGATGGAGATACCATAACATTAATTATGGAATATTTTAATATTCCAATTGAATTAACTGATGCATATAATAATGATATAATTGATGAATATGATGATGATAATCATTTCAAATATTCTGAAGATCTAGAACCTAGAAGTCCTATAGTAACTGTTATGGGGCATGTTGATCATGGAAAAACTTCTTTATTAGATTATATAAGAAAAACTAATGTAATTGATCAAGAAGCAGGAGGTATTACACAACATATGGGAGCTTATGAAGTTGATATAAAAGAAAAAAATCAAAAAATAACATTTTTAGATACTCCTGGTCATGAAGCTTTTACTGCAATGAGAGCTAGAGGAGCTAAAATAACTGATATAGTAATTATTGTTATATCTTCTGATAGTCAAGTTATGCCTCAAACTGTAGAAGCCATTAATCATGCTTTATCAGCTAATGTCCCAATTATATTTGCATTTAGCAAAATAGACTTACCAATTAACAATATTAATAAAATTAAAGAGCAATTATCTAAAATTAATATCTTAACTGAAGATTGGGGAGGTAAATATAAATATCAATCCATATCTGTTAAAAAAAATATAGGTATTAATGATTTGTTAGAAACAATATTATTAGAAGCTGATTTATTAAAATTAAAGACTAATTATAAAAAGAATGCATATGGTATAGTACTAGAGTCTACTCTAAAAAGGGGATTAGGGATAGTAACTACAATTATTATACAATCTGGAATTCTAAAGATTAATGATTATATATTAGCAGGTCAATACAGTGGTCGTATTAAAGCAATTTTTAATGAGAGAAATCAAAAAATATATTCTTCTAAAGCGAGTAAACCTATTCAAATATTAGGATTGCAAGGAGCATCTAATGCTGGAGATAAATTTATTATTATGAATTCTGAAGAAAAAGCTAAATCTATTGCTATAAAAAGACAACAGTTTAGTAGAGAACAATTTTTAAGAACTAAAAAACATATCACTTTGGATGAAATAGGAAGAAGGTTATCCATTGGAACTTTTAAAGAAATAAATTTTATCCTCAAAGGAGATATGAGTGGATCTATAGAAGCATTATCAGATTCTATCCTACATTTATCAAATGAACAAATGAAAATAAATATTATTCATCAATCTGTTGGAGAAATATCTGAATCTGATATTTTATTGGCCTCTGCTTCAAATGCAATTATTATAGGGTTTCAAGTTAAACCTTCAACAAAGGCAAGAAAAATTTCTGAATCAGAAATGGTAGAAATTAGAACATATAGTATAATATATAAAGTTATAGAAGATATTAAACTATCTATAAATAGATTATCAAATCCTGAAAATTTGGAAAAATTAACTGGAAAAATGAAAATTAAAGAAATTTTTCAAAGTAATAAAATAGGTTCTATAATAGGATGTAAAGTGATAGAAGGCATTGTTAAGAAAAATTCTAAAATAAAAATTATAAGAAAAAATAGCATTATTTATAAGGGAAATATATCATCTTTGAAATCTTTCAAAGATAATGTTAAAGAAGTTAATGAAGGACATGAATGTGGTATTAAAATAAATGATTTCAATAATGTTAAAGTAGGAGATATAGTAGAAATTTATACTTAAGTTTAGGGAGAAAGTATTTTTTTAACCCACTTATTTTGTTTTATAAATAAAATTCTATCATGCATTCTGTTAGGTTTTCCTTGCCAAAATTCTATCATATATGGCTTTATGATATATCCTCCCCAATATTTGGGACATTTTATATTATTTAATATTTTTTTATTATTAGTTAAATAAAAAAGTTTTTTTTCTAAACTATTAATGGAATTTATATAAGAACTTTGCTTAGATATAATGGAACTTATCATACTTGTTCGAGGCCTTGACAAAAAATATTGATTTGATAATTTGTATGGAATTTTATTAACTAATCCATTTATTCTAATTTGTTTATTTATTTTTGCCCAATAAAAATTTGCAGCAACATTTTTATTGTGATTTAAATCAATAGATTTATTACTTCTGTAATTTGTATAAAATATTAATCCATCTTTATTTATTTGTTTTAACAATACTATTCTTGAGCTAGGAATATTATTGCTACTAACTGTCGATAATGTCATTGCATTAAAATCTAGTATATTATTATCTTGTGCAATTTTTATCCATTTTTTAAATTCTTTAAATGGCTCATTTGCAATTTTTGATATAGCTAATATGTGACTTTTATACTCTCTTATCTCTTTAATTTCCATTTAAATATTAATATTGCGTATAACAATTCATATTATTATCAATATTTTTTTTATATTGATTTACGTTTTTATATTATTTATATAATAATTTATTTTTAAATATAAATATTTAATAACAAATTATTATAAAGCGGATGTGGCGAAATTGGTATACGCGTTAGATTTAGGATCTAAAGCTTGAAAAAGCGTAAGGGTTCAAGTCCCTTCATCCGCATTAATTATTTATAATTATCATATGAAATTAAGTATTAATAAATTAAATAAATTACATAGTATTATTAATGTTGATATTGAAATAAAAGACTATTATAGTAAGTCAATAAATATGTTACTTCAATACGGTAAATCTAATAATATATCAGGATTTAGAAGAGGATTGATTCCGATAAAATATTTAAAGAATGTATATGGAAAAAAAGTAATACAAAACACCATATTAAATATGGCAAATGAATTTGTAATGAAATATTTACAAAATAACAGTATTAAAATAATAGGATATCCATTACTTAACTTTGATGTTAAAAAATATAATTGGAATTTTGAAGATAAATTCAATTTATATTATGATATAATATATATTCCTGTTATTGATATTGACAAATTCAAAAATAACAATATTGAATATTATAATATTGTATATCATGAAAGTACTATTAAAAAATATGTAATTTTTTTACATCAAAAAAATAGCAATTATAAATTGCATAATAAAATTGATAAGTCTTGTAAGATAGATATTTCATTAGAAGCTATAAATAATAGTGAAATTAAAATTGATCATTTTATATATTATGATTTTATTTATAACCAAGAAATTAAGAAAATATTGTTCAATAAATCTGTAAATGATACTATAAAAATAAATATTAAGGATTTTTTTTCTAATTTCATGTATGAAAAAATATGTGCTTTTTTTAAAAGTAATAATGTGATTAACAATCAAGATATTTTCTTATTAAGAATTAAGAAAATTTCCTTAATAGATAATTTTGAAATTAATGAATCTTTTATAAATAAAATTTTTCCTGGTAAAAATATCAATAATGAGTTAAATTTCTATAAAGAAATAGAAATATCGTTAAAAAAGATATCTGAAGAACAGTCTATAAAAAATTTATTAAACAGTTATTATTTACATATGATTAATATTCTTGATCTTAAATTACCATTATCAGTTGTGCAAAAAATGATTGATAACTATTATGGTATCAATCAAGCAAATTCATATCAATATTTAATGGATATATATTACAAAATATTAAATAATATTATTAAAGAAATAATAACAAATTATTGCAATAATAACAAAATAAAGAATGTTTGCGATGATAATTTATTAACAGATTTTATTATTCAAAATAATAATGTAAATAAAATTGATGTTGATTATATAAATTTTCAAAATATATTATGAATGATATTGATAATATAAATATGAAATATGCTTTTAAAGAAGCATTATGTGCTCTTTATAATAATGAAGTTCCCATAGGAGCTGTTATAGTAGATGATAAAAATATTATATTAGGAAAAGGTCATAATATGACTAATAAACTTAAAGATTTGTCTGCACATGCAGAAATTCAAGCTATGACAGCAGCATGTAATTATTTAGGATCAAAATATTTAAAAAAATGTACTCTATATGTTACTTTAGAGCCTTGTATGATGTGTATGGGTGCTGCATATTTATTTATGATAAATAGGATAGTATATGGTGCTAAAAATTCTCATAAAAAATTTATAAATCATAAGAAAAATATTATACTGAATTTTTTAAATTCTAGCACAGAGCATTCTGAAATGTTAAAATCTTTTTTTAAAAAAAAACGTATAAAATATTATTAATACTAATTGTATTTTTTTTAATAAAATTAGTATATTGGTTATTTGATTGATATTGTATTTGACTTTTTGAAAATTTAAAATAATATACTTTAATTATGTCTTTTATATTACAAGCATTACCTTATGATAGTAGTGCATTGGAGCCTTATATAGATAAATATACAATGGAATTACATTATGGTAAACATCATAATAATTATGTTGCAAATTTAAATAAAGCCATAGAGAATGATAAAAATTCTCAAAATTGCTGCATTGAAGATATTATATGTAATATATCTAAATATGATACAATAATAAAAAATAATGCAGGCGGACATTATAATCATACTTTCTTTTGGAATAGTTTAACTCCTTATAAAAATAAACAAAAGCTTTATGGAAATTTAAAAGATGATATAAACTCTATATATGGATCATTTGAAAATTTTAAAAATGAATTTTCTAAAAATGCATTGTCAGTTTTTGGTTCTGGATGGACTTGGCTTATTATAAAAGATAATAAACTTAAAATATCATCTACGATAAATCAAGATAATCCTATGATGGATCTTGCAAAAGATAGAGGTATACCCATATTGGGAATAGATCTTTGGGAACATGCTTATTATTTAAAATATCAAAATAGAAGAATAGACTATATAAATGCTTTTTTTAATATAATTAATTGGGATAATATTGTAAAAAGATTTAATGAATATTGTTTATCAAAAAATTAACTATGATTTTTCATCACATAAATAAATATTTATTGGTGTTCCATATAAAACTTCATTATCTAATGAAGGTATAGATGGTTTATATTTATAAATAATGGATTTATTTTTATCTTTTATGTGACGATCATAATATATTAAACCAACAGTAAGTTTTTTTTCTATTATGATTTTTATTGCTTCGTCAAGTGTCAATCCTTGTAAAAAAGGTATTTTAATTTCGTTTTTGTTTATTCCATTACCAAAAAATAATTGCACTTTGCATCCATTATAAATTTCATAATTTATTAACTCATCTTTGCATTTAATGTATATTAATTTATCTTTTATTTCAGATTGTGTGTAATAAATTTTTTCTATATATATATTATTCTGATTAAGAATATTAATAACATCTCTCTTTGACATATTAATAATATCAGATTTTTTTATTTTTTTTATTGTAGAACATGCTACATTTATGTATATAATTCTATTATTTTTTACCATACTATATGGTAGAGGATATTGATTAATAATAGTATTTTTTTCAAAATTACTATCATAAGTATAACCAATTTTAGTTTTTAATTTTTTATTAGACAAATTTTCTATATTATTTACATCTTTGCCTATAAAGTTAGGCACTTGAGTTAAATCATTGTACCCAGTATAATGATGCAAAAATAATATAATAAGTGTATATATAATTATATATATCACAATTGTAATAAATATATATTTAATATATCTAACCATAAAATATTAATTTTATAATGTATTATTATATAATTTTCTAATATATTAAAATATAATTTATGAAATATAAAATAGCATTAATGATTGGAGGATATAGTGAAGAAAATATTATATCATTTCAGAGTGGAGAACATATCTATTCTATTTTAGATAAAAACAAATATGATTTATATAAGATATTTGTTGATAAAAAAGGATGGTATTATTTTCAAAAAGAAATGAAAAAATGTTTTTTTATTAATAAAAATGATTTTTCTCTTAAAATACTAAACCAAAAAATACTTTTTGATTTAGTATTTATTTTAATACATGGTGAACCAGGAGAAAATGGACAAATACAAGCTTATTTAAATATAATGAATATTCCATATATAGGACCTAATTATACAAATGCTGTCATTACAATTAATAAAAGAATATCTAAAATGTTATTAAAACAGTCTGATATAGATAATTTATATTTACCATGCGATTTTTATTACAATAAAGATAATAATATAAATTATATATCAAAATTAATTAGATATCCATTTTTAATAAAACCTAATAATTTAGGATCAAGTATAGGGATACAAAAAATTTATAATAAAAAAAATCTAAAAAAAATAATTGATATATCTTTATTGAAATATAAAGACATATATATTGAACAGTATATTAAAGGTAGAGAATTTAGTGTTAGTGTCTTTAAGAATAAAGATAATGATATTATTGTATTGCCAATTACAGAAATTATTCATAAAAGAGATTTTTTTGATTTTCAAAGCAAGTATAAAGAAATAACACTTAAGATTACTCCATGTAAATTACCTAAAATAGATATAATAAAATTACAAAATATCTCTTCTAAGATATACCAATTTTTTAATTGTAATGGTATCATAAGAATAGATTTTATTTTAGAATCTTATACAAAGAGATGGTTTTATTTGGAAATAAATACTATACCAGGATTATCGCCTAATAGTATAACTACTCATCAAATTAGTAAAAGCAAATTTAGTTTAAAAAATATGTATGAAGAAATGATTGAAAATATAATTTCCCAACACAATTGAGTATTTATATTTTTATATAAAGTTTATTTTTTTATAATGACATGTTAATTATTAAAATAATATGAAGAATAAAAATATATATAGAGAATATACGCATTTGGATATAATATCTAATGAACAATATGTATTAAAGTTATGGAACAAAAAATCAGTATTTGATATTAGTTTAATATCAAAATCAAATAATAATATATTTTCTTTTTATGAAGGACCTCCATCTATAAATGGAAAACCAGGCATACATCATGTTTTATCAAGGACATATAAAGATATATTTTGTCGTTATAAAACTATGAAAGGGTATAAAGTTTATCGAAAAGCTGGTTGGGATGCTCATGGGCTTCCTGTTGAATTATCTGTTGAAAAAGAACTCAAAATTACAAAATTTGATATACCAAATAAAATATCAATCAAAAAATATTGTAATGAATGTCGTAAAATGGTACAAAAAAACATCAAACATTGGAATGTTTTAACTAAAAAAATGGGATATTGGATTGATATTAATAATGGTTACAATACATTTCATAATAGTTACATAGAGAGTGTTTGGAATATTATTAAAAAACTATTTAATAAAAAATTAATTTATAAAGGATATAAAATTCAACCATATTCTCCTGCAGCAGGTACTGGATTAAGTTCTCACGAACTTAATCAATTAGGATCTTATAAAGAAATTACTGATACTAGTATAGTTGTTAAATTTAATGTTATGTATAATAGAAAATATCATACTATATTTAATAGTCAATATGATATAATCTATATATTAGTATGGACAACTACCCCATGGACTTTACCAGCAAATTCTGCTTTAGCTATTAATAAATCAATAATATATGTAAAAATCAAACAATATGATTTTATAATTAAAAAATATGTTTATTATATAATATCTAAAAATATGGTTTATGATTTTTTTGATAAAAATAGTTGTTCCATTGAAAGCGAATTTTATGGTCAATATTTAATAGGATTGAAATATTGTCAAATTATGCCATATATATCAAATAATTACTTAAATAATAATGCTTTTTTTATTACACATGGCAATTTTGTCAATAATAACAGTGGAACAGGAATAGTTCATATTGCTTCTATGTTTGGAATTGATGATTTTACTTTAAGCATGCAAAAAGATATACCAATTATAGGATTAAAACAAAAAAATAGTATTTTTTTAAAGCCTATTGTTGATTTACAAGGAAGATTTATAAATGAAATATCAGATTTTGCAGGTAAATATGTAAGACCAGAATACGATTCTAATCAAAAATCACCATCTACTTGTGATTTAATTATTAAAAAACTTGAAATTAATAATCAAATTTTTAAAAAATTTGAGTACAAACATTTATATCCTCATTGTTGGCGTACTGATAAACCTGTATTATATTATCCAATGGAATCATGGTTTATAAGAACAACGTCAATTAAAAAAGATATATTAAAATATAGTCAATTGATTAATTGGATACCTAAACAAATAGGTAAAAAAAGATTTTATGATTGGCTAAATAACATAGTAGATTGGAATTTTTCAAGATCTAGATTTTGGGGAACTCCTCTTCCTATATGGCAATCAAAAAATAATAAATATATAGTATGTATAGGTTCTTTAAAAGAGTTAAAGAATGAAATTATTAATGCCATTCAATCTAGTATTTTAAATGAAAAAGAGTTAAAAGATAATATTGAATATATTAATAATATGGAATCTAATAATTTTGATTTACATAGGCCTTACATTGATAAGATAATATTAGTAAGAAATAACGTTAAATTATATAGAGAAAGTGATGTAATAGATGTTTGGTTTGATTCAGGATGCATGCCATATGCTCAGTATAATTATCCATTTAATAATAAAGAAATTTTTAAACAAAATTTTCCAGCTGATTTTATATCTGAAGGTATTGATCAAACTAGAGGATGGTTTTTTACATTGCATATTATATCTGTTATGATTAATAAGTCTATAGCTTTTCGCAATGTTATTCCCCATGGCCTTATTTTAGATGCAAATGGTAATAAAATGTCTAAAAAATATGGAAATACTATAGATCCATTATACATTATTAATAAGTATGGAGCAGATATACTTAGATGGTATTTAATAAGTAATGGTAATTCTTCAGATAATATTAAATTTGATATTAAAGAATTAGAAAATATAAAAAATAGATTTTTTGGAACATTACATAATGTATATAAGTTTTTTTCCATCTATGCGAATATAGATAATTTTCAATATACAGAAGATGAAATAAATTTCAATGATAGACCCGAAATAGATCAGTGGATTATTACAAGACTTAATTATCTAATTAAAGAAATTAATGAATGCATGGATTTATATGAATGCAATAAAGCTGTTGATTTTATAAATTATTTTGTTATTGATTTATTAAGTAATTGGTATATAAGAATTTGTCGAAAAAGATTTTGGAAAAGTGAATATTCAAAAGATAAAATATCTGCATATCAAACTTTATATAAATGTATTTATAATATCGCTATTATAATAGCTCCTATAGCTCCGTTTTATGGTGAAATATTATATCAAGATATAACAAAAAATATAAAAAAAAATAATATTTCATCTGTACATTTAAACAATTTTGTTTCTTTTAATACAGAAAATATAAATAAAGAATTAGATTATAAAATGCAATATGCAAAAAATATATCTTCAATAGTACTTTCTCTGAGAAAAAAAGCTAAAATTAATGTTCGAATACCATTAAACAGTATTAATATTTTTTTAGAAAATCCATTAGATAAATATCATATTAATTCTATTAAAAATATAATTCTTTCAGAAACTAATATAAAAAATATTGAATATTCTAAAAAAAACAATATTCTAAAAAAAATTGTAAAACCTAATTATAAAATTTTAGGACCTGTTTTTGGATCAAAAACTAAAATAATTGCTAACAAAATTGAATTATTTAACGATGATGATATAAATAAATTGGAGACAAATAAATTTATTAATATTGATATTGAAGGTAATAATTACAAAATATTGAATACATATGTTAAATTTATTTATGATAATAAATCTAATTGGAAAATAAATTATGATAACAAGTTTGCAATTTCATTAGATATTAATTTGAATATTAATTTAAAAAATGAAGGCTTATTACGTGAATTAATTAGTAAAATTCAAATAATGCGTAAAAAATATAACTTTAACATAGTCGATAAAATTAATATTTGTATTGGAAATAATGTTTTTTTTTACAATATTATTAATGAAAATTATCAATATTTCTGTAATGAGTTATTATGTAACAGTGTCTCTCATACAAATGAAATAGATATTAATTTTGAAGAAATTATTGTTAATAATAAAAATTTATTATTAAAATTAGATAAATGTCATATTGATAAATAATACCATGAAACATAAAAGTTATTCTCAAAAAGAACTAAATGAATTTAAAATCATTATAACAAAAAAAATATCAGAAGCTAGAAAAGAACTAGTAAAATTAACAAATTCATTAAATAATATGAATAATAATGGGACTGAAGATACAGCTAATTCTTTAAAGAATTTAGAAGATTCTTCTCTAACTCTGGAGAAAGAACAAATTGGTTATTTAGCATCTAGGCAAAAAAAATTTATTGCTAATCTTGAATTAGCGCTTATAAGAATAGAAAACAAAACATATGGAATCTGTAGAATAACAGGAAATATAATTCCTAAAAGTAGATTGATACTTGTGCCTCATACTACATTATGTATAGAAGCAAAAAATAATATGTATTTTGATAGGAAAAAATAATAATATATTTTTCATATTATCTTTAATAATTGTTTTAATTGATCAATTAAGCAAATTTTTTATTAAAAAATATATTAATTTAAATGATTGTATTTTTTATTTAAATGGTTTTTTAGCATTGTATCATGTAGAAAATGATGGAATCATATATGGATTTAAAATACCATTATATAATGGTAAAATATTATTATCTATAATAAAAGCAATTATTATAATACACTTATATTATATTTTCTTAATTAAAAATAATTTTTGCAGCAACAAGAGTTTATTATATGGAATTACTTTGATGATATCAGGAGCTTTGAGTAATACTATTGATTCATGGTTTCATGATATTATATATTATAATGGATATATAATGAATGGAAATGTGACTGACATGATATATTTACCATTTATGAATAATTATTATTTACCATTTATAAATGGTAAATTTTTTTTTAATGCAATATTTAACATTGCTGATATAAACATATTATTAGGATGTATGATCATTATACTTTTTGGTTATAAAATTAAAGTTAAAAATTTTTTATATTAACTGTTTTATTTAAAAGAATATGATCTGCAAGAACTAAATAAGTCATTGATTCAACAATTGGTACTGCTCTAGGTAAAACACAAGGATCATGTCTTCCCTTACCTATACAATCTACAACATTATTATTATTATCTATCGATTTTTGTGATTTTATTATAGTAGCTACTGGTTTAAATCCTACATTAAAATATATATTTTCTCCATTTGTAATGCCTCCTTGTATGCCTCCAGAATTATTAGTTTTTGTAGTAATGTTTTTTTCTTTGTTTAAAATAAAAATATCATTATGTTCAGAGCCTTTCAAATATGTTCCGTCAAATCCAGATCCATATTCAAACGCATGTACAGCATTTATTGTTAACATAGCTTTTCCTAAATTAGCATGCAATTTATCAAATACTGGATCTCCTATACCAGGAGGGCAATTTTCAATTACACAAGTTATGCTTCCTCCTACAGTATCTCCTGTTTTTTTAATTTTTTTAATTAATTCTATCATTAATTGAGATATATTTTGGTCTGGACACCTTATTATATTATCATCTATTTTGGATAGATCTAATTCATGTATATTTTTATTAATTTTTATATTAGCAACTCTGCTTACAAAAGCATTTACTTTTATATTTTTATATATTTGTTTTATAAACATTTTTGCAATAGATCCTCCAGCTACTCTTGCTAAAGTTTCTCTGGCTGAAGATCTTCCTCCACCTCGGTAGTCTCTTATATTATATTTAACATCATATGTATAATCTGCATGTGATGGTCTAAAAATATTTTTTATATGAGTATAATCTTCAGATTTGTGATCTTTATTATATATGATCAAAGCAATAGGAGTTCCTAAGGTTTTATTTTCAAAAATACCAGATAATACTTTTATTTCATCTTTTTCTTTTCTTTGAGTTGTTATAGTTGATTGACCAGGTCTTCTACGATTTAAATCTGTTTGTATTGCATTGACATTAATATTAATGCCAGAGGGACAACCATCTACAATTAGCCCTATTCCCGTACCATGAGATTCTCCAAAAGTAGTTATTCTAAAAATTTTTCCAAATGAATTACTAGCCATAATTTTTAAATGTTTATTTTATTATAAATCCCGAATTTTCCATATCATTCCAGTAATTAGGATATGATTTATTTATAACATTTCTATTTTTTATGTTAATATTTCCATAAACAATAGAAAATGCAGAAAATGCTAAAGCCATTCTATGATCGTTATAAGTATCAAAACAAATATTGTTTATTTTATGAAATTTATTTTTAGCAAATAAAGTCCAATTATCCTTTTTAGATTCAAACAATATATTAATTTTTTTTAATTCATTACTTAGTGCGGAAATTCTATCAGTTTCTTTTATTTTTAAACTTTGTAATCCTATAAATTTTGCATTATAACCTTTTCCTGCTAAATAAACTGCTATAGTTTGTGCTATATCTGGATATTTAGTTAAATCAATTTCATTTAATTTTTTATGTATATTTATTGATTTATATATATAAGCATTCCTATCATCAAATTCAGTTGTAATACCAAAGTTATTCATTATATTTCTAATATAATTATCACCTTGATTGCTATTTTTTTTCAAATTATTTAATTTGATAACATTATTATTGCTGTTAATTAATCCAGCTATTGAATACCAATAAGATGCACAACTCCAATCTGATTCAACTGTTATATTTTTAGGTATGTAATTTTGATTATCAATAATAATATTATTATTGATGTATTTATATTTAATTCCAAAATGATTCATAATATTAAGTGTCATTTTAATATATGGATCTGATACAATATTACCTGTTATATTAATAATAAGTCCATTTGGTAATAATGGAGCAATCATTAATATTGATGATATATATTGACTACTAACACTTCCATCTATATAAATTGTATTAGATTTATTTAAACATTTTCCTTTAATATGTAAAGGAGGATATCCATTATTTTTAATGTAATTAATATCAGCACCAATATTTATCAATGCATTAACTAAAACTTTAATAGGTCTTTCATGCATTCTTTTATCTCCTTTTAATATCCAATTTCCTTTTGTAATTGCACAATAAGAAGTTAAAAATCTCATCGCAGTGCCACATGATTCAATATTAATTTCACTTTTATTACTATTTATATCTTTTAATGCTTTATTAATTATTAATGTGTCATGAGAAGATGACATATTTTCAATATTAAAATCATTTTTACACAAATTTTTTATGATAGCTATTCTGTTACTTTCACTTTTAGAACCAGGTAGATTTATATTAAATTGTGTATTAATATTTTTAAGATATTTGATATTTACATTCATAGACAAAATTAATTTATATTATTATAATAATGTTTTTATATTTATTAATCAATAATAAATAATTATTTATATATGTTAACATTAACTAATAGAAAAAAGATCTTGTCAAATAAACCAATGACCTGGATGGAAAAAATATATTTACCATCCATTATTAATGGCTTAAAAATTACAATAAGACATTTATTTAAAAAAAAAATAACCATACAATATCCAGAAGATAAAAGAGTTTTTTCAACTAATTTTAGAGGATTGCATTCTCTAAAAAGAGATGAATACGGAAGAGAAAGATGTACTGCTTGTGGATTATGTGCATTAGCATGTCCTGCGGAGGCAATTACAATGATTTCTGCAGAAAGAAAAGATACTGAAGTTAATTTATATAGAGAAGAAAAATATGCTAAAGAATATACTATTAACATGTTAAGATGTATATTTTGTGGTCTATGTGAGGAAGCTTGCCCTAAAAAAGCAATATATTTGGATGGTAATATACCAATGCCAGATATTAATAGAGAAAATTTTATATTTACAAAAGAAAAATTACTTGATAATTAAATTTTATGCATTATTTATATCTTTTTATTTCATTATTAACAATAATTGCGTCTCTAGGGGTTATTTTATCTATAAATCCTATTTATAGTGTAATTAATTTTGTTTTGTTTTCTTTTTTTATAACATGTCATTATTTATTTTTAAATGCGCAGTTTTTGGGAATATCCAATATAATTATATATGCAGGCTCAATAATGATTCTTTTTTTGTTTATAATAATGTTTTTAAACTTAAATTTTATCAATATTAAATACTATATTATTTATAATAAAATTTATATTGGTATTTCTGTTTTTTTTATAATTTTTTTAAAGTATTTATTATTTACTATTATAAATAGTAATAAATATATTTATATTTCTTATGAAAATGATATAGGGTATCCAAAACAATTAGGATTATTACTTTTTGATCAATTTATATTACCCTTTGGATTAACAGCCATACTGTTTTTTATTTCTATAATAGGTATTATCATTTTAACCAAACATTAAATATGAGTTTTAGTATATATTTGGATTATTATATAATATTATCAATCTTATTGTTTTTTATAGGACTTATAGGATTGATCATTAGAAATAATATTATTATAATATTAATGTCAATTGAAATAATGTTTAGTTCAATTAATTTATTGCTAGTGTCTTTTTCATATTTTTGGAATGATTCTTCTGGACAAATAATGATTTTTTTTACAATGTTTATAGCAGCTATAGAAATAGCTATAGGTTTAGCTATGATTATAATGTTAAATAATAAAAATAATAACAAAATTACAATAGATAATTTGTAATTTTTACAAAAAAACAAGTAAAATATGAATATACAATATATAATATATACAATTTTATTGTTGCCTTTTTTAGGAGCTATATTAGTTTTTTTTATTAAAAATAAAAGTTTATACAATAAAATATTATTAGTATTATCATTTTTTACATTATTTTTTGTACTCCTTATTTGTTATGAAATATTTTTTTTTAAAAAATTTTATTTTATACCTATATATAATTTTATTACAATTAATAATTCGTATATAAAATTATCTTTTTATATAGATTATATAAGCTGTATATGGTTACTAATGATTAACACAATATCTCTATTAGTTATAATATATTCTACCGGATATGCATTAAAAGCTAAATTTTATAAAAAATTTTACATATATATCAATTTGTTTATATTTTTTATGCAACTAATGATATTAGTTGATAGTTATATTTTAATGTTTATAGGATGGGAGGGAGTAGGGTTAATGTCTTATTTATTAATAGGTCTTTATATTAATAACAAAGACCAAAAATTATTAGTTAATAAAATATTTATTTTAAATAAAATTGGAGACATTGCATTATTAATTTCAATATTAATATTAATCAATATTAATATAATTTCATATAAAGATTTATTGGAAATAAATATATCATTAATATCTCATTACGTTTTGTATGTAATTTTAACTTGTATTACTGTTGCATCATTAATAAAAAGTGCTCAATTTCCTTTTCATATATGGTTACCAAATGCAATGATAGGGCCTACCCCGGTTTCTGCACTTATACATTCTTCTACTATGGTAACAGCGGGCATATATCTATTAATAAGATCGTATAAATTATATATGTATATGCCAATTTTTATGACAATTATAACTTTTTTATCTATTATAACAATTTTATTATCATCTTTGATGGCATTATTCAATAATAATATAAAAAAAATATTAGCTTATTCAACTATTGGGCATTTAGGATATATGTTTATAAGTTTTTCCATAAATAATCTTAATGGATGTTTATTTCATATGATAACACATTCTATATTCAAAGCTTTACTGTTTTTAACAGTTGGTAATTTAATTATGAAAACCAATACACAAAATATTTATAAATATTGTTATATACCTAACAAATATATTTTTAAAGAAAAAATAGCTATTATAATTGGAATATGTAATATTATTGGTATACCTCCTTTAGGAGGATTCTTTTCAAAAGAAAATATTATATCACATGTTATACATCAAAATATTTATATAGGAATATTAATTTTGATTAGTATTGTATTAACATCAATGTATAGTTATAAAATGATATATTATATTTTTTTCTATAAAAGAAATAATTTTTTAGTAATATCAAATAAACTCCATATAGTAGTATATATATCAATATATATTCTTATAGCAATGTCATTAGGAATATCTATCATAAATTTTTTACCAATAATATTATATGGCTATAAATATACATGTATAGAATATATATCTAATTTTTATAACATTTTGGATCATAGTCTAATGATTTCGCATTTTAATATATTTTTAATAATATCAATTATGATATTGGAATTAATTGGTATATGTATATATTATCTATATACAGTTTTTTATCAAAAGATAAAATATAATTTTGATAAAAAATATATATTTGTTGCAATAAAAAATCAATTTTATATTGATAAATTATATGATATTGCATTGTATGCAATTGTAAATAACTTATATTTTATATTTAATAAATATATAGAAAAAAATGTTAACAATATTTATATTTTTTGTGATAACAAAATAAATATTTTAAATAATTTCTTTAATTGTATTCAATCAAAATATATTAAAAATCATATAGCAAATGTTATCATTGGTACCACAGGTATAATACTACTATATTTATTTAATTCTTAATATGCACAACTTAATATTACTATTAATACCAATCATTGGTATTATTTTTATATTGTCATTTTCTAACAAATATAGCAAATATATAGCATTAAGTACATCATTTGTACAAACAACACATATTATATATATATTATTCTATTATAGAAGTTTGCATAAATATTTTCTTGAATTTAAAATTATAGAAAATATCAATTGTATGATTGGAATAGATAATATTAGTCTTAAAATGTTAACTATGACAATAGTTTCATTTTTTTTAATTGTTTTATCAACGTTTCAATATAAAGAAAATAATAAACTTATATATTTATGTGCTTTAATATCAATATTTGGTGTGATTGGAGTATTAATTTCATTTGATACAATATTATTTTACGTATTTTGGGAAATATCTTTAATTCCTATATATATATCAGCTTTTTATACAAATAATTTCTTTAAAATAAGAAAAAATGTAGAAAAATTTTTATTTTATAGTATATCATCAGGATTTATTATTATAACTGCTATAATATATGTATATAGTAAATCTGGACAACATAATTTTTCATTTATTGAATATAATAATGTATTACTCAATATTAATGAAAAAATATTATTATTTTTTGTGCTAATAATAGGTTTTGGAATCAAAATTCCAATATTAATTCTTCATGAATGGCAACGTAAAATATATTATTATGCTCCTAATATTATATCATTAATATTGTCAACAATACTTTCTAAAATGGGAATATACGGACTTATACGATTTATAATCCCATTATATAATAATATTGACAATACATCTATAAAGATTTTTTTATTTATATATTTAATATTTAGTATAATATATAGCTCTATTTTTGCGTTAAATCAGAAAAATATAAAATATATGTCTGCTTATTCATCAATAGCATATAATAGTCTAATTTTAATTTGTCTTTTTATAGGTGGATTTTCTTCTGTCAATAGTATCATATTACAAATGATTAATCATAGTATAATAATAATAGGTATTTTTACTATATATAATATCATATATTTAAATCATAAAGTTACTAATATTGGTGAATATAATGGTATAATAAATAAATATCCAATATTAGGAATATATATAATTGTTTTAATGCTCAACAATATAGGATTTCCTTTAACTGGTAGTTTTATAAGTGAAATTATGATATTTAATATTATATTTAAATATAATATAATGATTGGTATTTTATGTAGTTTTATAATTATTTTTTCAGCAATATACATGAATAATATATATCTTAGCATGTTAGGTCATAATAGCAATTATGAAGAAAATCATAATATCGCTAATATTAAATCAAATGAATTATTAGTTATTATATTATCAATAATAATAATATTTTTAATGGGTTTATTTTCTGATATTTTTGTAAAATGTTATCAAGATTGTTTTTTTACATAATTTTGCCTTTATAAAATGTTTTTAAATAAAATACTATAATTTTATATTCATGTATCTTTTAGTTAATATTTTCATAATATCTATAATTATATTATATATCAATATATATAAGCCTATTTCAAAACTAATATATTATTTAATGTATTTTAGTTTATTGACTTCTTTAACGTATTTATTATTTAATTGGCATAAAGATTATCATTTATTTAATAATATGATATATTTGTCTAAAAATAATATTTTATTTAGCATAATTATATTGATTACTAATGTATTTATGTTACCTATAATAATAATTAACCAAAGATATTTATATAGTCAATCGTATTCTCCAGATATGTATTCTGTAATCTTATTATCATTGATTGGAGGATTGTTAATGATTACATGTGAAAATTTTATAATATTATTTCTTGGATTGGAAATAATATCCATATGCTTTTATATACTAATATGTGTAGATAATAAAAATAAAAAATATATAATTAGTTCTATCAAATATTTTATTTTAGGATCGATAATGGTTTGTTTTTTATTATTAGGAATATCATTTGTTTATGGAGCAACTGGAGTCTTTAGTATGAATAAAAGTTTACATATTATAAATCATGATATGTATTTAATAGGATTATTATTAATATTAATAACTTTACTGTTTAAATTAGGAATATTTCCATTTAATAATTGGATGATAGATATATATTATAATTCTCCATCGATAATTACACTATATATGTCTACAATTGGTAAAATTGTATTTATATCATGTTTTAATAAATTGATTATTTTATTAAAATATAACAATCATATTATTAATATGATACATATTTTACTTATACCAACATTAATTATATCTAATATAAAAGCTTTAAAAGAAAATGATTTAAAAAAAATGTTGCTTTATTCTAGTATTTCACATACAGCATATATCATAAATATATTACTAATTAATAATATATATATATATAAAATGTTATTTATATATATTATATCATATATTTTATCTTTTACAGTTTTCTTTTCAATAATAATTACTATAAATAATCACTATAATAGTTATAATATTAAATACCTGCATGGCTTATTTATAAATAATAAATTTTTATCTATTATATTATCAATATCATCTATTTATTTAGCTGGATTGCCTATCAGTGGAATTTTTTTTGGTAAGTTATATGTAATACAAAATATTATTTATAATAAAAATATTTATTTATTGATGTCTATATTAGTAAGTTCGATTTTTTCAATTATTTATTATATTAAAATTATATTTCATATAATGTTATTTAAAAAAACATATAGGGATAATATTTTATATATTAATCATTTTTACAAAATAATATTATTATTTCTTATAATAGTAATGATATTTTTAGGGGTTTTTCCTTTTGTAATTTATAATATTGTACCATAAACTTATATATATTGAATGCATTATTTATTAGATTTAATTAAATTATTAACAAATCCTTTAGATTTACTTAATAATTTAGGATCTCTATCATTGGTTACCATTATTACAATTGTATTGATAGAAAATGGTTTTATATTTGGTTTTTTTCTACCTGGAGATTCATTGCTATTTGTAGCAGGAATGTTGTGTAGTGATAATAAATTATTAAACGGTAATGTTACATTATTAATTTTATTAATAGCTTTTTCAGCTATTTTAGGAAATTTAATTGCTTATTGGATTGGTAGTAAATCTAATTTAGTATTATTCAAAAAATATAAATTATGGATTTTAGATAGAAAATATATTGATGAAGCTAATAAATTTTATAAAAAATATGGAGGATTTGCCTTAATTATAGGAAGATTTTTACCTGTAATTCGAACTTTTGTACCAATAATTGCAGGAATAGTACAATTAAATTATAAAACATTTGTAATATATAACATTATTGGAGCATTTTTATGGTCTATTTCTGTAGTTTTGTCTGGTTATTATTTAGGTAATATGCCATCTATAAAAGAAAATATAGAATTTATGATAATATTAATAGTTTTATGTTCTTCAATACCATTAATTAGAATTTTATACAAAAAATCGCAAAATTTATCAAAAAAATAATGCTATTTTTAATATATTATATGATAATAATTGTATTTATTAATTCTATAACAATAGAAAAATTGCATTTTATATGATATTACAAATTACAATAGCCCTTATTTTAATTTTATTAAATGGATTTTTTGTGGCTGCTGAATTTGCAATTGTAAAAGTTAGAAGTTCTCAAATAGCTTTAAAAAATAAACAAGGGTATCTTGCTGCTAATATTGCAACAGAAATAATTAATAATTTAGATAATTATTTAGCAGCAACTCAATTAGGTATTACTTTATTTAGTATTGCTTTAGGATTTGTAGGAGAACATATAGGACAATGTATTTTAATATCAATATTCCCTAATATTGATTTAGGATTTTATAATACATTTACAACACCAATAATATTTATGTCGATAACATTTATACATATTATTTTTGGCGAATTAGTTCCTAAATCAATAGCTATTAATAATCCTATTACAACAGTTTTATACATATCTATTCCCTTAAAAATTTTTTATACATTATTCAAATATTTAATAAAAATATTAAACTATATGGCAAGTTTTATATTGAAATTTTTGAATATTGACTTCAAAAACACATATAATAATCCTTCTTTAGAAGAATTAGAAATCATTTTAGATCAAAGTAAAAAAATTGGATCTATTGATTCAGAAGAACATACTCTTTTAAAAAATGTATTTGATTTTAAAGATACAACTGTTAAGAACATAATGATTCCTAGAACTCGTATAATTGCTATTGATATAAATTCTAACATTGAATTTATATTAAATACTATATTTCAAAAAAAATATACAAGATTTCCGGTTTATGATGGTACAATTGATAATATTATTGGTATAGTTCACATAAAAGATATTTTACTAAAAGTTAGTAAATCTCAAAAAATTATTTTAAAAGAATTATTAAGAGATACTTATTTTATACCAGAATCTAAAAAGATAAGTAATGTATTAAAAGAAATTCAACAAAAAAAAAAATACCATGATGGTAATAGTTTTGGATGAGTTTGGGGGAACGGCAGGAATGATAACTTTGGAAGATATAGTAGAAGAATTAGTGGGAGAAATACAAGATGAATATGATAATGAATTACCTATAGTAAAAAAAATAAGTGAAAATGAATATGTAGTAAATGCTTTATCATCTATTGATGATGTTAATGAATTTTTACCTTATAAGTTGCCAAATAATGATGAATATGATACAGTTGCAGGACTTATGAATTTTGTATTTAATAAAATACCTTCATTAAAAGAAGAAATTATTATTAATAAATATAAATGTATTATTTTGACTAAAACTAATAGAAAAGTAGAATTAGTTAAATTATTAATTATAAACAATAACTAGATTATGAATATTTTTTATTTTAAAAATATAAAAATAAATAATATTATAATTTTTGATAAAGAAGAATATAAACATATAATTGCACTAAGAATTAATAAATATGATTCTATATATTTAACTGATGGTACCGGCAATCTTTACAAAGGATATGTTAGTGATTTTTCTTTCAAAAAAGTTTATATATATGTTGATAAACACATAAAAAATTGTAAACCTAAATATACAATTAACATTGGAATCTCCATTATTAAAAATATGTCTAGATTTAGATGGTTTTTAGAAAAATCTACTGAAATAGGAGTTAATAATATAACTCCTATAATAACTGATTATACACAATTAAAAACAATAAATAATATTGATAAATATAATAAAATTCTTATATCTGCTATTAAACAAAGTAATCAAACTTTTAAACCACATATTAATAATGTTGTAAAATATCAAGATTTTATTGATCAAGCATTTAATGATCAAATTAAAAATAACCAATTTAATTATATTGCTCACAATAAATCTATTGAAAATAGTTATTTAAGTGATACATATCAAAAAAATTCCTCTGTATTAATTGTTATTGGGCCAGAAGGAGGATTTACAGATAAAGAATATTTATATGCCATTAAAAAAAAATTTTTAGGTATAAAAATATGTAATAATATATTAAGAACAGAAACTTCAGGTATTGCTGTTCTTTTGGAATTATTATTAATTAACAGATAATATAAAAAAAAATATGGAAGAATTATATATAATAAAAATAGGAGGTAATATTGTTAATAATTCAACAATATTGAATAAATTTCTAAAATTTTATGCAGCTAAAAATATTAATAAAATATTAATTCATGGAGGGGGTATAATATCAAGCGAAATTAGTCGTAAAATGAATCTAGAAATTAAAATGATTAATGGAAGAAGAATTACTTGTCATAATACATTAAAAATTGTGATAATGACTTATGCAGGATTAATTAATAAAAATATAGTAAGTATCTTACAAAAAAATAAATTAAATAGTATAGGTTTGTGCGGTGCTGATGGAAATTTAATAACCTCTATAAAAAAATCTGATGTTGATGGTGTTAATTATGGATATGTAGGAAAAGTTATCAATGTTTCAACAAATAATATAATGAAATTATTAAATGCAGGATTTTATCCTGTAATTGCTCCCATTACACATGATATGAACGGACAATTATTAAATACTAATGCAGATTCTATAGCTTCTGCAATAGCTTCTGCACTTTCATCTCATTATAATGTAAAATTATATTACTTATTTGAAAGGGAAGGTGTTTTAATAAAAAATAAAGTAATTAATTTGTTAAACAAAAAAAAATACATAGAATTTAAAAATGACAAAATTATACATAGTGGCATGATTCCTAAAATTGATAATTCCTTTAAAGCTTTATATAATGGTGTTAAAAATGTTTATATATGTAAATATGATTTATTTTACAATTATAATAATAATGTTAAAACTGAAATACTATTATAATATTTATTAATAAATATTAATTATATTTGTGTAAATGTATTAAAGGGGTTGAAAGGATTTGACAGATGTATGTTTGATATTTAAGCATGTAAACTTTTGTGGATGTAGTTTTAAATTAAGTCCTCATTTTAAATATAAAAGGCGAAAATAACGATTACGCTCTTGCTGCTTAGTTATATTGCTAATTAAGTATTTTTCTCATAGTGGGAAAAACAAGATATCTTTTAAATCATTTATTGATTGATTTATTCATAAGATACTTATTTATATCAATATATAAATTGAAAAATTCTATATTTTTTTTGATTTAGAAATAAATATAATATAGATATGCTATATACATATTTTTATATATATTATATAGTGAATAATGATATATAAATAAACATGTAGAAATTATATTAATAATTATATTTGGACGAGGGTTCGAATCCCTCCAACTCCATTTATCTATCTACTTCTCCTAATACAATATCTATTGATCCTAAAATAGCAATTAAATCTGATATAGTATAATTTATGCATAAAGTTGATATAATTTGTAAATTTGCAAAAGAAGGAGCTCTAACTTTGCAACGAAGAGGTATTTCGCTATTATCTTGAGTAACAAAATAAAATCCTAATTCTCCTCTAGGATTTTCTCCTCTTATATAATATTCTTTATATAAAGGATATATTTTTTTATTACTATTAATAATTTCTATTTTTGGTAATTTTTTTAAATATTTCATACATTGATATACCATATCAATGGATTGGTATATCTCTTCTAATCTAACATTAAATCTATTCCAACAATCACCAACTACACCTATAGAATTAATTCCATATGGTATATCAAAATTCAATAGTGAATATATTGAATATTTATCTATTTTTCTTAAATCCCATTTAAGTCCCGAAGCTCTTAAAACAGGTCCACTGCAACCATAATTAATTGCAAATTTTAAAGGTAAAATTCCAATATTAGCTGTTCTTTTAATAAATACTATGTTATTATTTAACATCTCTTTTAAAGAGTTAAGTTTTTTAATAAGTCCTATCATAACATATTTACAATTATCAAAAAAAATACTAGAAATTTTTTTATAAACACTTCCAATTGATATATAATTATATAAAAGTCTAGATCCACTAACTGATTCTAAAAGTTTAATAATATTTTCTCTTTCAGAAAAAGCCCATAAAAATGGTGTTATAGATCCTAAATCCATGCTATAAGTTCCTATAAACATTAAATGAGATGCTATACGATTTAACTCAACCATTAACACTCTTATATATTCAATTTCAATAGGAATATATTTATCAATACCATATAATTTTTCTACACCCATACAAAATACATGGTTATTGTTCATAGATGATAGATAATCTAATCTATCTGTATAAGGTATTATTTGTTTATATGTTAAATATTCAGTATGTTTTTCAAAACATCTATGTAAATATCCAATATGAGGTGTACATTTTATGACAATTTCTCCTCTCATTAACAATTCTAA
>CP063811.1:285724-289250 GCA_022818785.1 Bacteroides sp. | reverse complement strand
TATTCAAAATATATTATATTTTACTGGCGGGATAGCTCAGTTGGTTAGAGCGCAGGATTCATAACCCTGAGGTCAACGGTTCGATTCCGTTTTCCGCTATATTAATGAAATTGATATACCTAATGCTATAGATATCATTTTATCATAATTTAACTTATGATTTTTACTTGATTCTATTAATATTGTAATACTTATATATAAAAACATACCTATTGTAATAGCCAATACATAATTATTGTATATTAATAAATTACAAACTAAATGACTATGCAAGTATTGCCCTATAAACATAGATATAGGACCTGTTATAGCAAATATTAAAATGCTTGTAACTACAAAATTAATTTTATAATTATTATTTAGAAACAAAGTACTCAATGCAAATGATGCTGGAAAATGATGTAAGGCTATAGCTATTACAATATTATTAGTCATATATATCATAGGCATACTTTCAAAAAAAGTATGTATAGATAAACTTAATAACATAATAATTGGTTTTATTTTTTTTGTATTGTATAAATGGCCATGCTCTATCCCATATGAAAATTGCTCTAAAAATAGCTGTATACAAAATCCTAGTAATATTATTTGTCCATAGCAATTATCATTGCTATTTATTTTAGTATATAAATCTGGAATTAAATGAGTTATTGTTATTGATAACAAAAATGAACCACTAAATGTTAAAACATTACTTATAATATTGTTATTAAAATTTTTTCTTAATAATAAAGCTAACAATCCACCTATAATAACAAATGTAAATAATATTAAAGATTTTATATATATTGTTTCCATTATTATAACATTATTCATAGTATAATAATTAATGATGAATAAAAATTTCGGTACTTAATATAGTTATATTATTTTATATATTATTATAATTTTTTGGATAATAATAAAATTGAAATTTTTTAACAAATGAGTAGCATATATTTAGATAATGCGTCTAGTACATTAATTGATAAAAAAGTTTTGCAAGTAATGCAAGAAAAAATAAATATATATGGAAATCCATCATCTATACATTCGCATGGAAGAATTGCAAAAGCCGAAATAGAAAATTCTAGAAATATTATATCAGATATTTTAGATTTAAATAATAATCAAATTTTATTTACATCTGGAGGAACAGAATCTAATAATATGGCTATATATGGTGTAATAGAAAGTTATGCTATAAAAAATATTATAACATCTAATATAGAACATTTATCAGTTTTAAATTATACAAAATTTATAAGTCAAAAATACAATATTAAAATAACATATATAAAAGTAGATTTAAATGGAAATATAGATTATCAATTATTGTATGATACATTGAAAAATAATTATAATAATAAAATATCTACACTAGTATCTATTATGCATGCAAATAATGAAATAGGTAATATATATGATATAAAATCTATAGGAATAATGTGTAGAAAATACAATGCTATATATCATTGTGATACTATACAAACCATAGGACATTTAAAAATTGATGATTTATTTATAAAAAATACAGATATTATAACCTGCTCAGGACATAAGATTCATGGACCTAAAGGAATAGGATTTATATGTTTTAATAGGAATATACAAATATTGCCAATTTTATTGGGTGGGAATCAGGAAAATAATATAAGAAGTGGTACTGAAAATTTTATAGGTATTATTGGTCTTGCTAAGGCATTAGAAATATCATATAATTCAATTGATAAAAATATAAATCATATTAGCAATATTAAATCATATATGATTAATCAATTAACTAAAAATATTATTAATATAAAATTTAATGGTAATAGTAATTTTTTAAATAAAAGTATTCATACAATACTAAATGTGGTTCTTCCTATTAAAAAAAATTTAGGAAAAGATATAATTATGTATATGGATATTAATAATATATCTGTTTCTAATGGTAGTGCCTGTAATTCAGGAGCTAATAATATTTCTCATGTAATAAATCATATAAATCACGAAAATATACATTCTTCAATTAGATTTTCTTTTAGCAAGTTTACCAATAAATATGAAATAGATAAATCTATAAAAGTTTTAACGGATTTGTTGTAACAAAAATCTATTATAATGGATCTACATTAATTTGAAACTTTATACCCTTATATTTATTTGATATTATATTAATATTTGACATAATGATTATCTTGGCAAGATATAATTTTTTTGTACTATTAAAATATATTTTAACCATTATTATATATTTTTTTATATTTTTTATTTTTTTTAAAAATATATTATCGGATATTAATATTTGATTACTGTTATCTATCTGAGTAATAAGATTATCCAATATATATTGGATTGCATTTTTTAATTTGATATCATTATTATGAATTAATTCTATATAAATTATTTTGCAAAATGGAGGATATAAAAATTGTTTTCTTTCTTCAATTTCGAAATTATAATAATAAAAATAATCTTTTGATAATATTATTTGCAACATTTTTTGGGTTATATCAAATGTTTGTAATAATAATTCATTATTATTGCAAACTAATTTCTTATAGATTTTATGTAAAATATTATTTATATTTTCAAAACTATTATAATAAGGCCTTTTTAAATATTTATCAAAATTTAACATTATAATTAATCCTATATCATAATTTTTAATATCATAATCAAATATCATATGGTTACAAAAAATTATATTGATATTTTTTTTATTAAACTCTTTGATTATACTTATATTTTTATCATTATTATTGCTTGTAATTATATCAATTTTGTAATTATTGATTAAATTGATTTTAATAAAATTATATATATCTAATTTATCTTGTGTATAATTTGATTGACATATATTGCATTTTATTTCATAATATATTTTATTCTTACATGAGAAACACTGAACAAAATTATATAATACATAATATATAAGTATTTTATTACACTTAATGCATTTTAATATTTTATTACATTTAGTACATTTTACAATATTTATATAATCATTATTACTATGATATAATATAACTTGTTTTCTATTATTTACATTATATTGAATTTTTTTTAAAATGTTATTTGTGATAAAGTTATTGTCATATTTATTATACATATTTAATAACTTTAAACGCATATAATTAGTTTTATGTTTATACCTTAATAAACCATATTTACCTATGGTAACATTGAAATAACTTATTATAGAAGGGTTGTCACTTGTTAATATAATACTTGCATTATGATATTTTCCTAGAAATATTCCAACATCACGTGCATTATAATAAGGAGAATTATTACTCTTGAATAAAAAATCATTTTCATTATCAATTATTATCAAGTCTAAATTTCCAAAAGGTATTAAAACTGAAGATTTAGATCCAATTATTATAATTGGATCTCCACTAATAATCATTTTCCATATATAAACTTTATCTTTTTTATTAATTTTAGAATTATAAAGTAATATTTTGTGTTTAAAATGCTTAATTAAATGATTATATATATATAGAGATCTAATATGAGATGAACATAATATCAAAATTTGATTTTTAAAAAAAAA
>CP063811.1:271048-285674 GCA_022818785.1 Bacteroides sp. | reverse complement strand
AATCTTACAAAAGATATCATATGATATTTGTTTATCTATATCGTTATTAAGATCTACGTTTTTTTTTACATAATTATTGTTATTAATTGAAAAAAATAAGATTTTCTTTTTTAATAAATTTTTAATTTTATAAAATGATATTTTCTTATTACTATTAATCAAACTTAATAATGTCAATTTATTATCTTTTATTGATAGTAAAAATTTTATAATTGTAATTTGATTAGGAGATTTTATCAATTCACCAATATTATTAACATAGTGTTTGTTAATTTCTATATTAGATAATAAAGATATATTTTTGTGTAAATTTTTTTGTTTCAAAGATAAAATATCTCCCATAGCAGAACGTATTATTTTTTGCATATTACACATATAATATGTTGCAATCCACTGCCATATATCCAATGCTTTATGATTTATTACAGGATATTGCTTATCATCTAAGACATCAATAATATATTTGTAATGAGATTTATCTTTTATTGTAATATTATTATGTATATTATTAATAATACC
This sequence comes from Bacteroides sp., assembly GCA_022818785.1. GTDB lineage: Bacteria > Bacteroidota > Bacteroidia. The sequence goes on along the minus strand of CP063811.1, from coordinate 285,155 downwards.
TACTATGCTAGGAATATTTCCTAATTGTACAATAACTCTTTGACCTATAAATATTAAGTCTTTATGTTTGGAATTAATTAAATATAAAAAATTTTTGTTTATTGTAATTGGAATAATTAATTCAATTAAAATATTATAACACATTGTATTATAATGATAAATATATTATCAATCGTTAAAAATTTTATTTTTATTATCAAAATAATTATTATATGACTGTAATTTTATCTCCAAATCACTCAATTTATTACTGAGTTCATTTAATTGATCAAAATCACATAAAATATCATTGCGTATACTCTTTACATAAAAAAATACACATATCATAACTATTATAAATATAAACGAAATTAACATAATTAATGATATAATGATCTTTATTTTAGAAAATTCTAAATATAAAATTCTTTTTAAACTATCTTTATTTATTATATATAATAAATATTTTTTAGACATATTTTTCTGCATTTTAATTAAATTAAAAAATTTATTTTGATACAAAAAAAATAATTTTATTTATAAATGAAAATTATAAAAATAATATGGTTTTTTTCATTCACTAGCTTTATAACAATATTCATATTATTGATATATACAATATATGGGGGATTTGGCGATATCCCTTCTATAGAAGATTTAGAAAATCCTAAATACAATTTAGCTTCTGAAATATGGTCAGAAGATGGATATTTGTTAGGAACTTTTTATAAAGAAAATAGATCATGTGTTCAATATGATGATATTTCTATTAATGCTATTAATGCTTTAATAGCAACAGAAGATAAAAGATTTTACGATCATTATGGAATTGATTTTAAACGTATGATGTCGAGTATATTATTAACTTTATATGGCTATAAACAAGGAGGAAGTACCATATCGCAGCAATTAGCATTAAATTTATATGATAAAAGATCTTCTAATTATATCGGCCGTATTATACAAAAAATAAAAGAAATAATAATTGCTGTACGATTAGAAAAATTTTATACAAAAAATGAAATTATATCTATGTATTTAAATACTGTAAACTATGGTAATAATTCTTACGGTATTAAAATGGCTTCATATTCTTATTTCAATACTACTCCAGAATTGCTTGGTATTAATCAATCAGCTCTTTTAATAGGATTAATAAATGCACCTACTAGATATTCTCCTATTAAAAATTATAATAATGCTTTGACAAGAAAAAATATAGTTTTAAACTTAATGTACAAAAATGGATATATTAACAAAGATATTTTAAATCAATATTTAAATGAAAATATTGATTTAAACATTAATCCGACACAACATGATGATGGTATAGCGCCATATTTCAGAGAAATGTTAAGATTAAACATAAAAAATGAAATAGAAAATAACAATTTAATTAATAACTATTATAAATATTATGATATATATAAAGATGGATTAAAAATATATACAACTATTAATTTTAAAATGCAAAAATATGCTGAAGAATCTTTAAAAGAATATTTATATCATTTACAAATTACATTTAATAACCATTTACAGAAAAGAGAGAAAATACTCGAGAATACCGATAATATATTGAAATATCTTAATAAAAGCAACATATATAAATATGTAGATAAAAATAAGGTTAATTTAACACTAACAGAAAAATTATTATTAACTAATAAAAATACTACATTGTTTTCATGGTATCATAAAAACAATGAATTTAAAACTTTCATTAATCCATTGGATTCTTATTTATATTATAAAAACCATCTTATAGGATCATTGCTTTCTATTAATCCTAAAAATGGTAGTATAAAAGCTTGGGTAGGTGGCATAAATTATAGATTTTTTAAATTTGATATGGTAAAAAATGGAAAAAGACAATTAGGTTCTATTTTTAAGCCTATAGTATATGCAGAAGCAATTGAGAATTTCAATTTTGATATTTATATGAAAATCCCTAATGTGCCAATATCTTTTGATAAATACAAAAATAATGGAGGAATATACACTCCATATAATGCTGATTATTCTATAGGTGGAATATATACTTTATATGAAGGATTTGTAAAATCCTTAAATACAACTACTATGTATTTAGTTAAGCATGTAGGCCCTAAAAATATTATAAAACGTGCAATTAATATGGGTATTAATGCACAATTTCAGCCTTATCCTTCAATTGGATTAGGAGTTTTTGAATCTAGCTTACATGATATAGTAGAAGCTTATTCTTCTTTTTATAATAAGGGTATAAAAAATAATTTATATTATATTGATACAATCAAAGATTGTAATAATAATATAATATATCTACATAAACAATTATCTCAAGAAGTTATGAATGAAAAAACTGCGAATGATATATTAAAAATGTTAATGGGAACAGTATCCGAAAATACTGGAACAGCTAGAAGACTAAGATTAAGATATAATTTTAAAAATGTTATTGCTGCTAAAACCGGAACTACTGATAATCAATCTGATGGATGGTTTATAGGAGGTGTTCCTAATCTTCTAACAGGTATTTGGGTAGGAGGAGATGATAAAACTTTATATTGGGATAATATCACTTTAGGTCAAGGAGCTAATACTGCATTACCTATATGGGCATTATATATGAAAAAAATATATAATGATAATAACATAAATTTAGAAAATAACTTTTTTTAAAAATTAACATATTTTCGCTATATTATTTACTTATGTTAAACTATAAACTATTATGTACAATAATGCGTTATCTTTTTTAAGAAAAAAATATAATCTATTATTTGATTATAAATGTAAACTTATTCCTAAAGAAAAAATATTTTTACCTTCTAAAAATTTTATAGATAAAGTTTTTCTAAATTCTAATAGAAATAATAAAGTTTTAAATAATTTATCTTTCTTGTATAAAAATGGAAGATTAGGAAATACTGGATATTTGTCTATTTTACCTGTTGATCAAGGCATTGAGCATAGTGCAGGATATTCGTTTTCTTATAATAAAGATTATTTTAATCCTGAAAATATTATAAAATTGGCTATAGAAAGTCAATGTAATGGTGTTGCTAGCACATTTGGAGTATTAAGTATGGTATCCAGAAAATATGCACATAAAATTCCATTTATTGTAAAAATTAATCATAATGAATTATTGACATATCCTAATAAATACGATCAAATATTATTTGGAACTGTAAAAGAAGCATGGAATTTGGGAGCAATTGCAATTGGAGCAACAATATATTTTGGTTCTCAAGAATCAAAAAGACAAATAAATGATATTGCAAATGCTTTTCAATATGCACATGATTTAGGTATGGCAACTATATTATGGTGTTATACAAGAAATAATGAATTTATAAAAAATAATATTGATTACCATAATTCTGCTGATATATCTTCGCAAGCTATTCATTTAGGAGCTACTATACAAGCTGATATTATTAAACAAAAAATACCATCTAATAATTTACATGGATTTAAAAATTTAAATTTTGGAAAATTTAATAACAAAATGTACAATATGATTGGTGATAATCCAATTGATATGTGCAGGTACCAAATTATTAATAGTTTTTCTGGCATGTGTCCTTTATTAAATTCTGGCGGCGAATCTAAAAATGAATCTGATGACTTATATGATGCACTTTTACTATCTGTAATTAATAAACGTGCTGGTGGTTCTGGACTGATAATGGGCAGAAAAGCATTTCAAAAAGATATAAAAGAAGGGATTAAAATAATTAATTACATTCAAAACATATACTTAGATGATCAAATAACAATTGCATAAAAATTAATTATAAACCATTTATAATATCATTTAATGCACTATTGTTATTAAAAGCCATGCTTGCAAGTGTTTTTCTATTTAAACATATGTTTTTCTTATAAAGTTTATTAATAAATACCGAATAAGTCATTCCATATTGCCTAACAAAAGAATTTATTCTTTGTATCCATAATCTTCTAAACATATGTTTTTTATCTTTTCTATCTCTATATGCATATAATAGAGCTTTTTCATGTGCATTTTTTGCAACTTTATAAATATTTTTTCTAGCTCCCCAATATCCTTTTGTAGATTTTAATATTTTTTTTCTTCTTTTACGTGAAGATACTACATTAACCGATCTTGACATTTTATGTATTTTTAATTTAATTTTATTATTATTTACCAATTCTTAACATGAATTTGACATTTTTTTTATCAAATTTATGAACTAATGTAATTCCTGATAGTCTATGTTTTCGTTTATTAGATTTTTTAGTTAATATATGACTTTTATACGCGTGTTTTCTCTTAATGTGCCCTGATGAAGTAATTTTAAAAGATTTTTTAGCACTAGAGTTAGTTTTTACTTTTGGCATTTGATAATTATTTTCTAATAGGTGTTATGACTACAAACATTCTTTTCCCTTCTAATTTTGGCATTTGTTCAACTTTAGCTATATCATTTAATGATTTTATAAATTTTAAAAGCAAATTTTCTCCTTGTTGTTTATAAACAATTGATCTTCCTTTAAAATATACATACGGTTTAACCTTAGCTCCATTCTTTATAAATTTTATGGCATGTTTAAGTTTAAATTCAAAATCATGATCATTAGTATTAGGGCCAAATCTAATTTCTTTAATTACAGTTTTATTATTTTTTAATTTAAAAATCTTCTTTTTTTGTTCATATAAAAATTTTTTATAATCTATTATCTTGACTATACTAGGTTTAACATTTTTTGTAATTTCTACTAAATCTAGATTATGTTCTTTGGCAATTATTAGGGCATCCCTAGTTTTATATATACCTGGATTTATATTGTCTCCCACTAATCGCACTTCATTATCAGTAATAAATTCATTTATACGATTTTTTATATGAATATATTTTTTTTTATTTCTTAAGTTATTATTTATCATATATAAAAATAAAATACATATTAAAAAATAGGAATATCAGGGGTTAATGAATTAACTTTTAAAATAAACTCTTTCATATTAATACTATATGTTGTTTTATTTTGTCTATCTCTTATAGAAAGAAAATTGCTTTCTATTTCTTTTTGTCCTATTATAATAATATATGGTATCATTTTTAATTCTGCATCCCTAATCTTTTTACTTAAAGTTTCATTCCTATCATCTATCAATCCATAAATATCGGAAAAAATTAAATTTTTAAAAAGTTTATTTATATAAATCGTATCCTTTATTATAGGCAAGATAATAAATTGTATTGGAGATATCCAAAATGGTAAATCTCCATTACTATTTTCTAGTAATATAGCAATAAATCTTTCTATAGATCCTAAAATAGCCCTATGTATAATAATAGGATTACATAAAATATTTTTCTTATTTCTATATTCTAAACCAAATTTTTGTGCTAGATTAAAATCTAACTGTATTGTTCCTAATTGCCATATCCTTTTTAAAGAATCTTCAACCATAAAATCAATTTTAGGTCCATAGAATGCTGCTTCTCCTTTTGCAATATTTACTTTGATATTATTTTTTTTACAAATTTCAATAATGTTATTTTCGGATTTTGTCCATATATCAGATGAACCTATATATTTATCCATTTTATATGGATCATGTAATGAAATTTGTATTGTAAAATTATTTAATTTAAAAACCTGTAAGACATATGAAATGATTTTAATAATTTTTGAAAATTCTGAAGACAAATGTTCTTCTTCACAAAAAATATGGGCATCATCTTGTGTAAAGGATCTTGATCTTAACAATCCATTTAACTCCCCTGATTGTTCATATCTATACACAGTTCCTATTTCTGACAACCTTAACGGTAATGATTTATAGGATTGTAAAAATATTTTTTTGTAAATTTCACAGTGGTGAGGACAATTCATAGGTTTTAACAAAAACTCTACTTTGTCATGTTTCATAGAGTTAAATGTATGATCCTTATATTTATAATAATGTCCTGATATTTTATATAAATCAGATTTAGCAATATGAGGAGTTGAAACAGGGTAATAATTATTTCTAAAATTAATTTTTTGAATAAAATTAATAAGTTTTTCTCTAATAATATTACCTTTTGGCAACCACAATGGTAATCCACTACCTACATTGTCATTAAAAGAAAATAATTCCATTTTTTGACCTATTTTTTTATGATCTCTTTCTTTTGCTTGTTTAATATTATAAAAATAATTTGCCATTTCTTCCTTATTAGGAAAGGAAATTCCATATATACGTGTTAATTGTTTATTGTTATTATTTTTTTGCCAATAAGATCCAGATATTTTAGTTAATTTTATAAACTTTATGTGTTTAGTATCTAATAAATGAGGGCCTTTACATAAATCAATAAATTTATTATGTTGATATAAAGTAATATTATTATTTTCTAATCTTTTTAAGATTCTAATTTTATAGATCTCATTTATATTTTTAAAATATTTTTCAGCTTCTTGAAAAGAACTTTCTATTCTAATAAATTTAGAATTATCTTTTATTATATCATACATATGTTTTTCAATATGTAATAAATTTTTTTCTTTTAAGTCTATATTGCAAAAATCAATATCATAATAAAAGCCATTATTCATAGCAGGACCATTCGCTAATTGTGCATTTGGATATATATTTTTAATTGCTTCTGCCAATATATGTGCTGTTGAATGCCATAATATTTTTTTACCTTCCAAATCATTCCAAGTCAGTATATTAATAATAGAATCTGACTTGAGAGGTAATAATAAATCACAGGATATACCATTAATTTGTACTCCAATTACATTTTCAGTGTTATTTTTAAAAATATTTTTAATTACCTCATAAGGTGTTATCATTGAAGGATATTCAATAATTGAATTATTATATTTGATCTTAATCATAAGATTACATTTTACTGATTATAAAATGGTATTTCTTTTAAGAATTGATATTGATTTTTAAGAAAATTTGATTTACAACAATAATGATTTAAACCATTAGTTATTAAAATATATTTAGCTTTGCATTGTATATTATATGATTTTATTTGATAAAAAACATATTCATCTATTTTTTTAATATTGTTTTTACATTCTGCTATGAGCCATACTTGTCTATTATCATTATATATAATAAGATCTAATTTTTTCAACTGATTATTTATATTAATTGTTTTTTCTACTTTCATTGCAAAAATATTACATTTTTTTTCTTTTATCATATAATGTATTAAATTTTGTCTTACCCATTCTTCTTTATTACAAATTACATATTTATTTCTTATTATATCCATAATATATAATTTGTTTTTATATTTCTTAAAAAGAAAATCATAATATGGAAAATTAATATCCTCTAATATCATTATTCATAATTTATTATTAATTAAATATTCTTTATAATATTTAATATTTTTATAACACTAAATATATCAATTATGATTGCAACATACAAAAAAATGATCCAATTGATTGATAATAACATGGTAAATTCTATTTACTTATTGCAAGGATATGAAAATTACTATATTGACACTATTATCAAGCTTATTATAAATAAATTTATTAATAAAAAATATTTAGAATTCAATTATAAATATATATGTGCAAATAATAATTTAGATATAAATGATTTAATATTATTAATTAAAGAATATCCTATTATATCAAAATATCGAGTTTTGATCATAGATAATATTCATACTATCAAAAATTTATATAAATTTGAGTCATATTTAAAATCTTATACTATTTCAAATAATATTATATTGATAATATGTTGTAAAAATAACATTATCAATCCAGAATCAGATTTATTTAAGATATCTAATCAGTATGGTGTAGTATTCACTTCCAATAAACTTAAAAATTATCAAATCGAAAAATGGATATTGAATTATTGCAAATTGCATAAATATAAAATTAGTTTAAATCAATGTAAATATTTATCCGATAATTTAGATAATGATTTATATGTAATTAACAAAATATTAGATAGATTGTTTTTACAAAAAAATGATTTCATTTTTAATGATGAAGATTTTAAAATTATATTTAATAATAATTCCAATAATAAAAAATACAGTATATTCAATTTAACTGATTCTATTGCCGATAAAAATAATAATGTATTTAAAATGATAAACTTGGTTTATATAAATGATATTAAATGTAACTTTAATACAATTTTAAATCATATTGGTATCTTATTTTATAAGATATTATTTTATCATCAAATCAAAAATAATTCAATTGATTATATCTGTAAATTATTAAAAATTCAATATTTTTATATATATAAATACAAAATTTGGGCAAAAAATTACTCTGTTGATGATATAATGAAAATTTTTAATCATTTAAAATATTATAATAAGATAGAAAAAAATCTTAATAAGATATCAGATAGTGATTTATTAAAAGAATTATTGTGTATAATTTTAAATTAAATGATTGTAATAGCTCTTGTAGAGAAATTAATATTAATATTAATATTAATATTAATTCCTAATATTTCTTTTGGTTCATTAAAACTATTAATAAATGATATTAAAAACGAACTTATTTTATATCATAAAAATGATCTTAAACATCAAAATACTTCATTGTCACTTTACTTATTAGGTAATATTTTCTTAGAAGAAGGTAATTTATTTTATGCAAAAAAATATTTTAATAAGGGATTAGAAATGAATTCTAATAGTTATCCTAATATAATAGGATTATTAACAATTCAAGATGATAAATATGATATTGATCAATTAGTAGAAAAAATGACGTTAAATTATAATTTGTCTATAAAAGATGTAGATTTTAATATATATATGATGCGTTATTGTTATTATTTAAATGATACAAACAAATTAAAATATCACTATGATATGGCAGTTAAATATAGCAAAAAAAATGATTATAAAGTTTTTATTGAAAAAAGTAAATTATATCTACAGTCGTTAGATTATTATAATGCCATTAATGAAATAAAAAAAGCTATGGTTTATAATAATTATGATAGTTATTTATATTATTTTATTGGTACAATTACATTACAATCTAATAATATATTATTATCAGAATATTATTTGAAAAAATCCATTGAATGTGATTCTAAATATCCTAATTCATATCATGCAATGTCTATTGTACAACTTTTGAAAAAAGATTATAAGAATGCTTTTTATTATTACAATAAATATTACGAATATTCTGAATATAATAATCTCATGTATGAGATCAATATTATAAAAATATTGCTAATTTCTAATGAATTAGATAAATCATTGAATTACTTAAATAATTATACTAATCTTGACAAAGATACAACTGATGATGTTAAAAGGTTAAAAGGATATATTTTTTATAAACAAAAAAAATACGAATGTAGTAAAAATATTATCAAAAATTTAATTGAATCAAACTATGATAATAATATAGAAGACTATAAATATTTAATAAAATCATATATGTATCTTAAAAAGGATAAAAAGGTTATTAAGTATTTAAATATAATAGATAAATTTTGCAATGATAATAGTAGTTTAGACTTGTATAATTTTTATTTTAAAATAGTAAAATATTATGATTCAATAGAAGAATATTACACAGGAATTTTAATATTACAACATAAAATTAATTTATTTGATAAACATTTAATAAGTTTAAAAGATGATTTAATACAATTAGGCATTTTTATGACTTATACATTTCAATATAATAAGGCGAATAATATATTTTTAAGTTTATTGGAAAAATATGATCATGATTCCTTTATATACCTTATGCTTGCACAAATTAATAGATATATATATAAATCGAATAGTAATATGTTATCTATATATTATTATGAACAAATAATTAATTTGTTTAATAAAAAATTAAAAGTTAATATTGATGTTTTGTCTCAAAGTTATAGATATTTGGGAAATTACTACTATAACAATAATGATCTGTATAATGCTAAATATTATTTAAATAAGCTATTTGCATTAAATTATAATGATAAAAATCTATACAAAATATTATTATATTTAAATAATAAATAATAAATAATAAATAATAAATAAATATATAAATATGAATAACTTAAAATCTAGAATTTTATCTATTATAAGTAATAAATTAAATTTATCTATTCATAGTATTAAAGATGATAGTAATTTTATTAATGATTTAGGAGCTGATTCTCTGGATATAATAGAAATTATCATAGATGTTGAAAAAGAATTAAACATTGAGTTAAAAGATAGCGAAACAGAAAAAATACAAAAAGTAAGTGATCTATTAAAATATGTTGACAATCATATTTCAAAATGATATAGATATTTAGGAATGTCGAATAAAAGAGTAGTTATAACAGGATTAGGAACTTTAAATCCTATAGGAGATAATACAAAAGATTATTGGAATAATTTATTAAAGTGCACTAGTGGCGCTAATTTTATTACTAAATTTAATGCTAATAATTGTAAAACTAAATTTGCATGTGAAATACATAATTTCTGTCCATTAAATTTAATGGACAGAAATTATGTTCGAAAAACAGATTTATTTACTCAATATGGATTATCTTCTGTTATAGAAGCTTTAAAAGATGCTAATATTGATAATAATATTGATAAAAGAAGTATTGGAATTGTTTGGGGTAGTAGTATGGGAGGGGTTACCTCATTTAAAAATGAGGTATGTAATTATATAAATAATAAAAACCATGTTTTAAGTCCCTTTTTTATTCCAAAAACTGTTATAAATTCTTTAGTAGGATATATAATAATGTATTATGGATTTAATGGACCAGGATATAGTATATCTTCTTCATGCACTTCTTCTAGTAATGCTATTATTGATGGATATAGATTAATTCAACTAAATGAAGCTGATATTGTTATCACAGGCGGATCAGAAGCTATGATAGATGAAATTGGAATAAAGGCATTTAATTCAATGAATTTACTTTCTAAGCAAAATGAATTTCCTAGTAAAGCATGCAAACCTTTTTCTATAGATAGAGATGGATTTGTTTTAGGTGAAGGAGCAGGAACTATAATATTAGAATCATTAAATAGTGCGATTAACAGAGAAGCACATATATATGCAGAGTTAATTGGATATTCAATATATTCTAATGCTATTAATTTTACTATGTCAGATTACAATGGTGAAACATCTTATAAAGTAATGCTTGATAGTATTAAAAGATCTAATTTAAAGATTAATGATATAAATTATATTAATGCTCATGGTACATCTACCATATTAGGAGATGCATCTGAAATGAAAGGATTAAAAATGCTCTTAAATAAGAGTAAATCTACTTGTGTTAGTTCAACTAAATCAATGACTGGTCATTTATTAGGGGCCTCTGGTGTAATAGAAGCTATAGCTACAATATTATCTATCAAAAATGATATTGTCCTTCCAACGATTAACAATGATATTAAAGATCCATTAACAAACGGTATTAATTTTGTTTTTAATAATCCTAAATCATATAAAATTAATTATGCAATTTCTAATTCTTTTGGATTTGGTGGACAAAATACATCTTTAGTCTTCAGTAAATATAATACCTTATGAATTTTTTAAATAAAAATTCAAATTATTTGTATAAAAATATTATTTTAATATATAAAATATATCAAATAACTAGTTATATACCATATAATCTATATTTATATAGACTTGCTTTTTCCCATAGTTCATTAATGCGCAAAAATAATAATGAGAGATTAGAATTTTTAGGAGATTCAATATTAAATTCTATAATTTCTGAGATTTTATATAATAAATATCCTTATATGCAAGAAGGAAAATTAACTCAATTAAGATCTAAAATAATCAATAGAAAAAATTTAAATCAAATAGCTTTTAAGCTTGATTTGATAAAATTGTTTAGTCATAATGTTAAATTAGATAAAAATTTTGTTCTCAATAGAAGTAATATATTAGGGAATATGTTAGAAGCTTTAATAGGCGCAATATATCTTGATAAGGGATTTCAAAAAACCAAATTTTTTATTATAAATAAAATTATTAATAAATATATAAATTGGAATAGCATAATATATGTCAATTTAAATTTTAAAGGTAAAATTCTTGAATGGGCACAAAAAAATGGTAATAATGTTTATTTTAAATCCTTGTTTATAGAACAAAATAGAGTTTATCAAGTAGATATTATAATGAATAATAAAATCATTCACACTTGTAAGCACTATAGTAAAAAAGAAGCTGAACAAAAAGTTTCTCAAAAAGCTTGTAAAATTTTAAATATATGATATATTTTATTGTTCATATTTATCTATTATATTTATATTAATGATTAATAAACAATTATAATTATGAAAATAACAATAGTAGGATCTGGTAATGTTGGTTCTAGCTGTGCTAATATTATATCTCAAAAAAATATTGCAAAAGAAATTATTCTTTTAGATATAAAAAATGGTATTGCAGAAGGTAAAGGATTAGATATACAACAAGCTTCTTGTTTAAGTTTGTCAGATACAAAAACATTGGGAGTGACCAATAATTATGAAATGACAGCAAATTCTAATATTACTATTATTACATCTGGATTAACCCGTAAGCCAGGTATGAGTAGAGATGATCTTATAATTACTAATGCTAATATAGTTAAAAATGTAACAAAGAATATAATTCAATATTCTCCTAATACAATCATAATAGTAGTATCTAACCCTTTGGATATAATGACATATTGTTCATTTATAACGTCTAAATTTAGTTCAAATTGTGTAATGGGTATGGCGGGTATTTTAGATAAAGCTAGATATTGTAATTTAATTGCTAATACCTTAAACTGTTCACATAAAGATATTAGTTCAATTATAGTAGGTAGTCATGGTGACACAATGGTTCCCTTGCCAAGATATACTACTGTAAGTGGTATACCTATCAATGAATTATTAACTGAAGTACAAATAAATAATATAATCGAACAAACTAAGTTAGGAGGGGGAGAGTTAGTTAAATTAATGGGTATGTCTGCATGGCAAGCCCCTGCATATTCTGTAGCACAAATGGTAGAATCTATTATATATGATCAAAAAAGAATTTTTCCATGCTCAGTATTATTACAAGGTGAATATGGATTAGAAGACATATGTATTGGCGTTCCAGTTAAACTTGGAGTAAAAGGTGTTGAAGAAATAATAGAGTTAAAATTAAACGAACATGAATATTCTTTATTATATAAATCTTCAATATCTATTAGAAATATTATAAATAATTTAAATATGTAAATGTTTATTCTTATATGAATAAGAAAGATCTTCTTGCATTGAAGAAAGATATCCTTCATCTTAGAAAAGTTATGAATTATGATGATAATAAAAAAAATATAAATAATTCATATACAAAAATGTTAAACAATAACTTTTGGCAACAAACCAAAAAGAAAAATTTTTTTGATGAAATCAAATATATAGAAAAATCTGTTAATTCGTTTAAAGAATTGGATCTCTTGTCAAGAGATTTATATACATTATATGATTTTTATATAAATGGTGATATATCAGAAAAGGAAATAAACGATGAATACATCAACTTGCTAAAGTTGCTTGAAGATATAAAATTTAATTACATATTATCTTCAGATAAAGATAATTATTTAAATGCACATGTAAATATTAATGCTGGTGCTGGTGGAACTGATAGTTGTGATTGGGCATCAATATTATTACGTATGTATATGATGTGGGCTAATAGTAAGAAATTTGATATTAAAATCATACATAAAATTGATGGAGATATAACAGGTTTAAAATCTTGTTCTTTGGAAATTAAAGGAGACTATTGTTATGGTCTCCTTAAAGGCGAAACAGGAATTCATAGGCTTGTTAGAATATCACCCTTTGATTCTAATTCTAAAAGACATACATCATTTGCATCTGTTTATGTATCACCTCTAACTGATAATACTATTACTATTAATATTAATGAGAAAGACTTAATATGGAGTACTTTTAGATCTGGAGGACATGGAGGCCAAAATGTTAATAAAGTTGAAACTGCTGTTAGATTAAAACATATTAAAAGTGGAATCGTAATTGAATGTCAAAAAGAAAGATCTCAAATACAAAATAAAAATAGCGCATTAAAAATATTATACGATAAGTTATATGAATTGGAGTATAATAAACAACTATTAAACAAAAAAAAA
>CP063811.1:254211-270928 GCA_022818785.1 Bacteroides sp. | reverse complement strand
TTTTTTATTATAAAAATTTATAGCATTTTTATCTAATTTTATTATCATAGATCTTATTATTTTATCATTTTTATTATTTATTTTATTGATAATTTCAATGTTTATGCTATTGGTTTTATATCTGAATATATAATAATATCCATTATGTCTGTTTTTTATTTTAAAAGCTAATTTTCTTAATCCCCAGTCTTCTTTATTAATAATTTCTACTTTATGTGATAGTAAAAAAAGTTCACATTGTTTTATTGTTTCTTGAATTTCTTGATCTTTTAACAAAGAATCAATGATTATAATATTTTCATATTCGTTTATCTTTTTCATAAAACATAATATTTATGCTGTAAATTTATTTCTTTTTGTTTAACAATTGATACTAAAATTACGAAATTAAATGTTATTTTGCATAATAGAATATTTTATATAATTATTAATATTTTGTATAATTATATCTAATTATTAAATCATTGTATTTTATTAACTAATTTTAAATAGAAGAAATATGTATCCTGAGTATATAATTAATTATATGAAAGAAGAAGTAGTATCAGCTGGATTTCAAGAAATTGTTGATCCACAAGAAATACATCAAATTATTAAAAATCATAAAAGTATTTTAATTTTTATAAATTCTGTATGTGGATGTGTGGGAATTAAAACTAGAAGTTCATTAATAAATGCTATCGAAAATTTAAAAATTATTCCTGAAAAACTAGTTACTGTATTTGATGGTATAGACATTGAAGCAGCAAAAGCAGTTAAAAGCTATGCAAATGATGATTTTTCATCATCTCCTTCACTGATATTATTAGTAAATTCTAAAATAGTCTCTATAATGGACAGAAGTTTTTTTGAAAAAAATAATGAGGAAATAATATCGAAAAACATTAGCGAAACTATAAAAAAATTTTGTAAGTAATATTATTGCATTTTGATCTTTCCATATAAAAGAGAATATTGTTGTTATCATATTAATGATATTAAATATGTTTTGAAGCATAGGTCTCCTTTTCTTTTTTTAGATAAAATTATACAAATTGATAAAGATAATATATGGGCTACAAAGGAAATTAATAAAAAAGATTTAGATTTTTTGGGTCATTTTCCTGGGATGTCTATTATGCCAGGTGTAATGCAAATAGAATCGATGGCACAAGCAGCTAATTTTCTATTATTACATAATAGAAAAAAACCTGAAAATTTCTTTATTTATTTAATTTCTATTAATTATGCTAAATTTAGATTGATAATAAAACCAAATGACAATTTGTTGATTTATTGTAAAATAAATAATAATCTTAAAAGAAATATATATACCATATATGGAATAATATATATAAATAATTCAATTGCATCGGAATCTGAATTTAATGTTAAATTAGTACAAAATAAAACATAAATTTCATGAATATATATCTAAATAAGATTAGCAAATCTTATAATAATATGATCTTATTCAAAGATTTGAGTTATGTTTTTGAGTATAATAAAAGTTATGCAATAATAGGAAAAAATGGGATTGGTAAATCTACATTAGCAAAAATTTTAATTGGAATTACTTCATATAATACAGGATATATACAATATTATAATCACATATTAAAATATCATTATTCTTTGGATACTATTTATAAACATTTATCTATAGTATTGCCTTCCGTTAGTTTAATAGAAAATATCGATTACAAAGATATAATTAAATTCCACTTTATATTTAAAAACAAATATTCTCAAAAAGAAATTGATCAAGATATACAACAATGTAATTTGGCACAATACAAAAATATTTTATATAAAAATATGTCAGATGGTATCAAACAAAAACTAAAACTCTTATTGGCTTTTAATACTAACTCTAGTATAATCATATTGGATGAACCAACTATGTATTTAGATAAGGACGGCTTAATATGGTATGAAGAAAAATTAATAAAATATTTAAATAAAAAAAAATTAATAATAATATTTTCAAATAATAAGAATGAATATAAGTTTTGCGAAAATATTTTAAATTTAAATAATTATGCATAAAGCATCAGATATAAAAATAGGTAATTACATAAGATTTAGAAATGAACTTTTGCATATAATAGAATTTATACATAATACACCATGTAAAACTAGAGCATCATATAGTGCTAAAATGCGAAATGTTTTAAATGATAAAATTGTCAATTACAGATTTAGACCAAATGAAGAAGTTATTATAGAGTATATCACTTGTAAAAGTATGCAATATATATATAAAAATAATAAAACATATGTTTTAATGGATAATGAAACATTTGAACAATACGAAATTGAAGAAAAACTATTTAATGATTATAAAGATTTATTAATATATTTTATGGTAATTAAAGTTTTATTTGACTCTAATAAAAATCCTTTTTTAATTCAAATTCCTAATAAAAATAAATATATTGTTAAACATGTTGAAAAAGCAGTTAAGGGTAATACTGCTACTAATATATTTACATATGCTGAACTAGAAACAGGACTTAAAATAAAAGTACCTGCTTTTATAAAAAGTTCAGATGTGATTCTTATTGATACTAAAAATAAAATATATTTGGAAAAAATTTAATTATTATATAAGTATTTTAAATGGATTTTCAATAATGTTTTTTAATGTAGATAAAAATTCAGCTCCTATTTTTCCATCTACTAATCTATGATCACATGATAATATCATTTTTAATTGACTGCATATTTTAATTTTATCATCTATTACATGTGGTATTTTCTGTATACTACCAATAGATAATATACATGCATTAGGAGGATTAATAATAGCCGTAAACTCTTCAACACCATACATACCTAAATTAGATATTGTAAATGTACTATTTTCAAGATCTTCTTTATTAAATTTATTATTTTGGGCTTTATATATCAAATCTTTCATAATATTTGATATATCAGATAATGATTTATTTTCTGTATTTTTTATTACAGGAGTATATAAATTTTCATTGGTAGATACAGCAACACCAATATTAATATTTTTGAAATATCTTATATAGCTATCATTCCATGATGTATTAATATTAGGATGTAATTTAATAGCATTACTAACTGCTTTTATAATAAAATTATTAAAAGATATTTTAATGTTAAAATCATTGAAAATTTCATTTTTTAATTTATTAAGTTTATCTGTTCTTACAGCTATTTTAATATAAAAATGTGGTGCTGTAAATTTACTTTTTGATAATTTTAATGCAATAATATTTCTTATACTAGAAGTAGGAACATCATAATAATTTACATTCTTTTCTTGATAAGAATGTTTTAATTCATGATTAATAATATCATTTTTGGTTATTCTTTCATTTTTAGATATTACATCTCTCAATGATATATTTTTATCAATAGCCATTTTTTTAGCTAAAGGTGATGCTTTTATTTGGTCTTTTTTTGAATCACTAAGAGTATTATTGCATTTTTTAACATCATTTTGATTAATAATACTTGATATATCTTCGTTTTTATCACCTAAAATTGCTATAATAGAATCTACAGGCACATTTTCATTTTCTTTTACACCTATATATAGTAAAATTCCTTTATGATAAGATTCTAAATCCATTATAGCTTTGTCAGTTTCTATTTCAGCTATCATATCTCCTGGTACTATGTTATCACCTATTTTTTTATGCCATTTAACTAAAGTTCCACTTATCATGGTATCACTCATTTTAGGCATTTTGATAATTTCTGACATATTTGTATATCTTTTATAATGATAAATTAATTATTTTGTTAAATAAAAGGATAATTTTTTTGTACATAAACATCTTTATATAATTCTTCTTCTGAAGGCATACTAGAGTTTTCAGCAAAAGAAACAGATTCTTCAATTATTTTAATAACTTTTTTTTCTATTTTTTCTATAAAGTCAACATTATTGAATTTATTTATAATAATATTTTTTATTTTTTCAATAGGATCTAAATTTTTATAAAAATTGAGTTCTTCACGTGTTCTATATTTAGCTGGATCAGACATTGAATGACCTTTATATCTATATGTTTTAGCCTCTATTAAGGCAGGGCCAGCCCCTGATCTAGCATTATCAACTACATTTTTAATAACAGAATGTACTGATTCACAACACATTCCGTCAACTTTAAAAGAATTTATTCCATAATATTTTCCTATTTGATAAATATCAGTAGTATTGGTAGTCTTATTTATAGAAGTTCCCATAGCATATCCATTATTTTCGCATATAAAAATTACTGGAAGTTTCCATAAAATTGACATATTTAATGTTTCATTAAAAACACCTTGTCGAACTGCTCCATCTCCTAAAAAACAAAGACAAACTTGCTTACTATTTTTATATTTAGCAGCCATAGCAATTCCAGCTCCTAATGGTATTTGTCCTCCTACTATGCCATGACCTCCAAAAAAATAATGTTTTTTAGAAAAAATATGCATAGATCCTCCCTTTCCTTTACAGCATCCAGTTATTTTACCATATAATTCTGCCATGATATGCTTAGGATCCACTCCTTTTCCTATAGCATGTGCATGATCTCTATATGATGTGATAACAGGATCTTTGAAATCTATTGCAGACATACTACCAGCTACTATTGCTTCTTGACCTATATATAAATGACAAAATCCTTTAATTTTTTGTTGACCATAAAGTTGGCCTGATTTTTCTTCAAATTTACGCATCAATAACATTGATTCATACCAATTTGCATATATTTTATAATCAAGAATAGGTATATATTTACACATGTTTATTTTTATATTTATATTTATATGATGTTTATATATATTCTACAATATATTATTTTTTAACTAAAAATTGATATATTAAAAATACTTTTTTTATATTTATGGTATTATTACTTACTTTGCGAAAGTAGCTCAATTGGTAGAGCGTCACCTTGCCAAGGTGAAGGTAGCGAGTTCGAAACTCGTCTTTCGCTTTTAGTATTGCCTGGATGGTGGAATTGGTAGACACGCAGGACTTAATAATTTGAGTGCCAATAAAAGGTAGAACTTCTCAAATTCGGGGGAACCTAAATTTTTGTAAATATGGCAATCCCGAGCCAATTTTTAAAATTAATATTTTGAAAAAGGTGTAGAGACTATACGGGAAGCAATTTATATAATATAAATTGAAGAGATAGTCCAGACTACAAAATTTTATTTTTATAAAATGCAATGAAAATTGTAGTAGTATGAAAATCCTGTAATCAGGAATGATTGTGCGGGTTCAACTCCCGCTCCAGGTATTTTATTTATATTGTAAATAACTTATGATATTATTTTATTTGTTTGGTCTATTTTCAATTATAATAATCCTATTATTTATATCTATTTATGTTAATTTTAATAACATTCATAATATTAATATTATATTAAAAAAAGAAGCTCTAAATGATAGATTAGAGATTTTAAAATTTTTAAAAAGCAATAGAGAAGAATTAAATATTAGTATTAATAATTTACAATTAACTCTTAATAATAATTTACACAAATTATATGATAGTAATAATAAATTAATTAATGATACTAATCAAAATCTATCAAAATATTTATACGATTTTAAAATTTTACAAAATGATAAATTTGCTAATATATCTAATTATCAATTAGATTTTTTCAAATCTATACAAATTGGAATAGACAAATTAGAATTATCAATTGACAAAAAATTTGAAAAAACATTAAACAATACACTTTCTAATTCATTAAAAGTATTTAATGAAAATATATATTCTATTCAAAAAGAGTTAGGCCAAATACATTCATTAGCTTCTGGTGTTGGTGATTTAAAAAAAATATTATCCAATATTAAAACTAAAGGAATACTAGGAGAAATGCAATTAAAAAATATTTTAAGTCAAATTATGACCTTAGATCAATACGATTCTAATGTACGTACTAAAAAAGACAGTAATTTTTTCGTTGAATTTGCAATTAAATTACCCAATAATGATAACGATGACATACTATATATGCCTATTGATGCAAAATTTCCTCAAGAAATATATACGAAATTACAAAAATCATATGATATAGGAAATATTGAAGGTATTAACAAAACAAAAAAAATGTTAAATTATTCTATTAAAAAGTTTGCAAAAGATATATGTGATAAATATATAGACCCTCCTTATACTACTGATTTTGCAATTATGTTTTTACCTTTTGAAAATTTATTTTTAGAAGTTATTAATCAACCTGGAATAATAGAATATTTGCAACGAAATTATAAAATAATTGTTGCAGGTCCTACTACTTTGGCAGCTATTCTTAATAGTTTACAAGTTGGATTCAGAACTTTAAGATTGCAAAAAAGAAGCAGTGAAGTATGGAATCTTTTAAAAGCTATTAAATATGAATTCGAAAAGTTTGATTCTGTTTTAACAAAAACTCAAAAAAAGATTATAGAAGCCAATGAAGAATTAGAAAAATTAATAACTACTCGTACAAATGCGATAATTAGAAATTTAAATTCAATAGAACAATTGCCACTCAATGTAAAAGATAAAAATCAATATTGATTATTTTGATAAAATTTTGTTTTTTATGAGATAATCTAATATTTGTAATGCATTTGTTGCTGCTCCTTTACGTAAATTATCAGCAACTATCCACATGTTAAGACTATTTTTGCAACTTTCATCTATTCTAATACGCCCTATATATACTTCATCTTTTTCATGAACATCAATAGGCATAGGATATATATTATTATTAATATCA
The DNA here is from genome assembly GCA_022818785.1 of Bacteroides sp. Taxonomy (GTDB): domain Bacteria; phylum Bacteroidota; class Bacteroidia. The sequence continues at coordinate 264,196 of CP063811.1, read as the reverse complement.
TCTTTTAATATTACACCATCAGTATTTTTTATAATTGAAAATATATCATGCAATTTAAATGATTTATCAAATTGAATATTTACAGAAATTGAATGACCGCCGATAACAGGTACTCTAACTGCTGTAGCAGTTATTTTTATTTCATCGTCGTTCATTATTTTTTTAGTTTCATTAATTATCTTTATTTCTTCTTTTGTATAACCATTATTTAAAAAAATATCAATTTGAGGAATAATATTCATATCTATTTTATATTGATATGCCATTTCTTTATTGCTCATTACAATATTATTGCGCTCGTTATACAATTGTTTAATTGCATTTTTACCAGTTCCTGTAATAGACTGATATGTTGATAGTACTAATCTTTTTATTTTAAAAATTTTGTGTAAATTATGAATTCCCATTAAAAGTTGAATGGTTGTACAATTTGGATTTGATATTATTTTATCTTTTTTTGTTAAAATATTTGCATTTATTTCTGGTACTATAAGCTTAACGTTTTTATTCATTCTCCATGCAGAAGAATTATCAATAACAGTTATATTGTTTTGGATTAGAATAGGTACTATTTTTTTAGATATTTCTGCTCCTGCAGATAATAAAACTATATCAGGATGATAATCAAGAATGTTATCACAATTTATAATTTTATAATATTTTTTTCTAAATAATACTTGTTTACCTACATTTTTTTTTGAAGCTACAGGGATTATCGTATCAATATATAATTGACTTTTTTCTAATATTTCTTTTATTTTTAAACCTACCAAACCAGTTATTCCTATAATTGCTAATTTCATTTTTTAAATTAATATTTTATTCATTAATATTTTTTTTCTTTGTAGTTGTTTTATTGCTTTTAGAGTAATTTTTCGTCCTCTATGTGTATATACTATATACCCTTCTTGTATTAAAAAGGGTTCATAATATTCTTCAATAGTTTTATAATCTTCTCCTATAGAAGATGATAAAGATTTTAGTCCTACAGGGCCTCCACCAAATTTATTTATAATTGCATTTAAAATTTTATGATCAATTTCATTTAATCCATTTTTATCAATTTTTAATAATTTCAAACTAAAATTTATAATTTCATTATTTATAATACCATTATTTTCTATATATGCAAAATCTCTAATTCTTTTCAACAAATTATTAGCTATTCTAGGAGTCCCTCTACTTCTAACAGCTATTTTCATAGCGTTTCTACGAGAAATATCAATATTTAACATTTGAGAGCTTTTTAATATAATATTTGTTAATATATTATTATCATAATATTCTAACTTAAAAATTATACCAAATCTTTCACGAAAAGATTGGCTTAACATTCCAAATTTAGTTGTAGCTCCAACCAATGTAAAAGAATTTAAGCTAATTGGTATTGATTTAGAATTGCTACCCTTATCAATAATTATATCTATTTTATAATCTTCCATAGCAGTATATAAATATTCTTCTACAACTTTGCTTAATCTATGTATTTCATCAATAAACAAAATATCATTTTTTTTTAAATTAATTAATATACCAATTAAATTTGCTGGCTTATCTATAATTGGTCCTGATGTAGTAACAATTTTAGATTTTAATTCGTTAGATAAAATATATGCTAAGGTGGTTTTTCCTAATCCTGCAGAACCATGCAATAAAACATGATCTAAAGATTCATTATATCCCTTTGCAGCTCCAACAAAAATTTTTAAACTTTTAATTATATCGTCTTGTCCTATAAAATTATCTAATTTATTAGGCCTTAAAGATTTATTATCATTTTTATTGTCATCTATCATAACAATAGTATTATTGTATTTATTAGTATAATTATAAAAATATAATTTAATATTTTATAAATAAAAAATTATTAAATTATCATAGATGAAAATCCACCATCATGAAATAATGTTTGCATAGTAACCATTCTAGTATAATCTGAAAATAATGTAACACAATATTTAGCACACATATCAGAATTTGCATTTCCTAATGGTGATTTAGAATTACTATTTTTCACAATAGTGTTAAAATTATTTATTTTTATACTTGATTTAGTAATAACAGGAGATTGAGATATAGCATTTATTCTAACTCTTTTATTAACTCCATAATAATATCCAAAATTTCTTACTATAGACTCTAATAAGGACTTAGCATCTCCCATATCATTATATTCGGGTAAAACTTTTTTAGAACCATAATATGTTAAAGTGACTACAGATCCCCAACATGATATAGCATCTTTTTGAAAGCATACACTTAAAATTCGATGTAAAGATAATGATGAAACATTCAAAGTATTGAAATAATAATCTAAATTATGTTTAATATAATCATTTTTCTTTCTAATATTATAACTTATTCCTACAGAATGCAATATAAAATCTATTTTACTGTTAAATAATTTTAAAGTATTATTTATCAATTTTTCTACATTTGTATAATTTGTTAAATCTGCTTCAATTATAGGAATAGATAGATCTTTGCTTATTTTAGTAATAAATCCATATTTAATTGCTTGCTTATTATTTGAAATAATAATATTAGCTCCTTCTTTAATACATTGTAATGCCACATGATAGGCTATGGAATCATAATCTATGATACCTAAAATTAATCCATTTTTACCTTTTAATAAATTATGATTCATTTTATTTCTATGCATTTTTTGTACATCGAAATAGTATTTTGCAATCCATAATATATAGAATCGCATATAATAGCATGACCTATTGATACTTCATGTAAGTATTGAATATTTTTACAAAAAAATTCAATATTTGTAATATTTAAATCATGACCTGCATTAACTCTTATTCCAATATTTTTTGCCATAATAGATGCATTATAATAATCCTTAATAGCATTTTCTTTTTCATCCAAATATAGATCAGCATATTTTTTAGTATATAATTCTACAACATCAGCATTAATTTTTTTTGCATATAAAACCTGATTTATATCAGGTTCTATAAAAATAGATACTTTTACATTATACGAATGTAAAATATCTATGATTTTTTTTAAAAATATTTTATTTTCCATTATGTTCCATCCAGCGCAAGATGTTATAGCATTTATTTTATCAGGAACTAATGTACATAGATTAGGTCTAATTTCCTTTATTAAATTTATAAATTTTTCACTAGGATAACCTTCTATATTAAGATATGAAGATAATGCATCTCTTAACAAGAAAACATCTTTATATTTAATATGTCTTTCATCTGGCCTAGGATGAACGGTTATGCTGTTTGCTCCAAATTTTATGCAATTCAAAGCTGCGTGTATAACATCAGGATTATTTTCACCTCTTGCATTTCGTAATGTAGCTATTTTATTAATATTAACTGATAATTTAGTCATAATACCCATATAATTTTATGAAAAATATTCTTTCATTTTTTCAAAAAATGATTTATCATTTTTATTTGGATTTGGTATAAAATTAGGTGATTTATGCAATACATATAGCATTTTTTTCTCTTCTAAAGAAATTTTTTTAGGTGTCCATAAATTTATATATATCAATTGATCTCCTTTATGATGAGAATTTATATTAGGTATTCCCTTATTTTTTAAAATAAAAACTTTACCACTTTGAGTTCCAGGGCTAATTTTAATTGTCATTCTACCGCTAATAGTTGGTACTTCTATGCTAGTTCCCAATATAGCATCTACAAAATTAATATACATTTCATATATTATATTATGTCCATCCCTTTTTAAAATAGGATGTATTTTTTCATCAATTAAAATTATTAAATCACCTGGTATTCCATTTTTAGGGGCTTGATCTCCTTTACCACTCATAGATAGCTGAGTATCTTTTATAGCTCCAGGAGGAATATTTATATATATCTCTTCCACTCCATTTACCAGGCCACTTCCATAACAAATTGAGCATTTATCTATTATCACATTGCCTTCTCCATTGCAATGACGACATACACTAGTTGTTTGCATTTGACCAAGTATTGTATTAGTAACATTATGTATAGTTCCTTGACCATTACAATGCTTGCATTGCATAACAGAATTTTTATTTTTAGATCCTGATCCATTACATGTATTACATTGAATCATTTTTTTAACTCTAATCCTTTTTTTAGCTCCATTAGCTATTTCATATAAATCTAATGGTATTTTTATTTGTAAATTTGATCCTCTACTTTTTCTTTTTTTTTGACCATTAAAATCTCCGAAAAAATTTTCAAATGGATTTCCTCCACTAAATATATCACCAAACTGATCAAATATATCATTCATATTCATATTTTGAGAATAATGGCCTTTTTGATATTTATTATGGCCAAATTGATCATATTGTGATTTCTTATCAGGATCACTTAAAACATCATAAGCTTCTGCAGCTTCTTTAAACTTATTTTCCGCATTAGAATCATCAGGATTTTTATCAGGATGATACTTAATAGCCATTGCTCTGTATGCTTTTTTAATTTCATCAGGACTTGCATTACGTGAAATACCTAATATTTCATAATAATCTTTTTTCGTTGACATATATTTATAATTATATTCCTACAACAACTTTAGAAAATCGTATAATTTTTTTATTTAAAAAATAACCTTTTTCTAATTCATCTACTATTTTATTCTTTAAATCGTTAGAATTTGCTTTAATATTTGTTAAAGCTTCATGAAGATTATCATCAAAATTCATGCCTAGAGATTGTATAGGCTCTAATCCATGATTTTTTAATATTTTTTGAAGTTTTTCATATATAATTTTAATTCCATTATAAAATATATCTTTTTTATCATTATCATCTTTAATAGATTTAAATGATCTTTCAAAATCATCCAGTATTGGTAATAATGATATAATAACATTTTTTGATGCCATTTCTATCATTTCTATTTTTTCTCTATTAGTTCTTTTTTTAAAATTATCAAACTCCGCCATTAATCTTAAGTATTTGTCAGTTATATCTTTTAAAGATTTATCTTCTATTGATTCTTTTTGTTTGATTTTAAAATTATTGATTTTGTCAGTAGGTATTTCAAAATTGTTTGTTTTATTTTTTAGATTTTTATTTAAATCATCTTTTTGATTATTTTTCATATTATATATTTTTAATTTTATTTAAAAATAATGACATTTTGACATTAAAATATGTATTCGTATTCTTGATTCCTCATTTGAGGAATAAAACCTGCTTCTCTAATTAAACTTTCCATAGATTGTTTATCCAATCTATATTTGGCTCCTGCAGCAGAAACTACATTTTCTTCTATCATAATAGATCCCATATCATTTGCTCCTCCATTTAAACATATTTTAGCTATATCATATCCAACAGTTAGCCATGAAACTTGAATATTGGTAATATTCATTAGCATTATTCTACTTATTGATAACATTTTAATATATTCCTCAGTAGTTACATTGTTTTTAACATTTTTTACTTTTTTTAAAATTGTGTTTTCATCTTGAAATGGCCATAATATAAATGCTATAAATCCTTTACTATTTTCTGGTTTATTAAATTGTAATTTTCTTAATAAATCAATATGTGTAAATCTTTCTTCAATAGTTTCTATGTGCCCAAACATCATAGTAGCCGATGTAGTAATGTTTAATTCATGAGCAATTTTCATTACATTTAGCCATTCTTTAGTAGAACATTTACCTGTGGCAATTATATTTCTAACTCTATCCACAAGTATTTCTGCTCCTGCTCCTGGCAAAGAATCCAAGCCAGAATCTATTAATAGAGATAATGTTTTATAAATAGATAAATTGCTAATTTTTGATATGTGTACAATTTCTGGAGGCCCTAAAGCATGTAATTTAATATTAGGATACATTTTTTTTATCTCTTTAAATAAATTTGTATAATAATTAATATCTAAATTTGGATGATGTCCTCCTTGTAATAGGAGCTGATTCCCTCCCTTAGCTATAGTTTCATCTATTTTTTTTTTATAAGTTTCTATGCTTGTTATATATGAATCTTTATGATTAGGAATTCTAAAAAAATTACAAAATTTACAATTAGCTATACAAACATTAGTTGTATTAATATTTCTATCAATAATCCAAGTAACTTTTTTAGTATTCTTTTTTTTTATATTTCTAATATGATTAGCTACATACATTAAATCATTAATATGAGCATTATTAAATATATAAACTGCTTCTTGAACATTAATCCATTGTAAAGATAGTGCTTTTTCTAAAATCTTGTCTACTTTATTCATAATAATAAATTATTATTTATATAATTAGCAATTATATTTTTAAGATTATTTATATTATTATTTTCAGTTGCCGATATATAAATCTTTAAATTTTTACTTTTGATTAAAAAACATTTGTTATAATTTTTTAGTTGATCTATTTTATTAAAAACCAGTATTATTTTCTTTTTATCAATGTTAAGATCTTCTAAAATACTATTGACAGATTTAATTTTTCTAATTATATCCTCACTAGTTATATCTATAATATGTAATAAAATATCTGATTCTTGTACTTCAGATAATGTCGATTTAAAACTTTTTATTAAATTATAAGGTATGTTATTTATAAAACCAACTGTATCTGATAATAAACATTTATAATTCTTTATATATATTCTTTTAATTTTTGTGTCTAAAGTTGAAAAAACTTTATTATCTACATAAACATTAGCATTACTCAATAAGTTCATAATTGTTGATTTTCCTGCATTAGTATATCCAACTAATGAAATTCTAACTGCAGATTTTCTATTATGACTTTGATTAATAGTGTGTTTTTGAATTTCAGATATTTTATTTTTAAGTATATTAATTTTATAATTAATAATTCTTTTATCTGTTTCTATTTCTTTTTCACCAGGACCTTTTAATCCAATACCTCCTTTTTGATTATCTAAATGATTCCACATATTAGTTAATCTAGGCAATAAATACTGATATTTAGCTAATAAAACTTGTAATTTAGCTTGATAAGTTTTGGCATGCATACTAAATATATTTAGTATAATCATATTTTTATCTAAAATAGGTAATTGTAAGTATTTTTCTAAATTTCTTATTTGAGTACCTTTTAATTCAGTGTTAAAAACAATGGTATTAATATTATTTTTAATATTAATATTATCAATATAATTTTTAATTATTTCAATTTTTCCTTTTCCAATAAAAAATTTAGAATTTATACTGATGATATTTTGTGTAAATATTGTTTTTACATATCCATTACTAGACTCTACTAAGGTTTTTAATTCTAAAATATCGTATTTTTTGTACAAATAGTTTGCCCTTGTTAAGGGAAAAACTAAAATACAATTTCCAATTTCAATAGTATTATCATTTTTGCTTTTGACACTACTATCATTTTTCTCTAAAAATGATTTAATATTATTAAAATTCATGTTTCTGAATTAATTAATGTTTTATTTATCTAAAATAATAATAAAATATATTATAAATAATAAAAATATTTATATATTTGTCATACTGAATATATATAGATATGTCTATATGTAATGTTCTTTGAAATTTATATACAGAAAATTTGTAACAGTCATAAGAGGTAAGTTAATTCAAGTGTTTTTTGTCAAGGGTTAAACATATTCAAATAACTATTTCTAATACTTATAGTATTAGAAATAAACAATGAAGAGTTTGATCCTGGCTCAGGATAAACGCTAGCGACAAGCTTAATACATGCAAGTCGAGGGGCAGCAATAGATTAATTTAATTAGTTTAGTTGGCGACCGGCGAACGGGTGAGTATAACATATGTAACCTGCCTTTAGCAGAAGAATAGTCTTGGGAAACTAAGTTTAATACTTCATAAAATATTATAACATAAGTTATAATATCAAAGAATGTAAAATTTATTTTATGTTCGGCTATAGATGGGCATATGCCTGATTAGCTAGATGGTAGGGTAATAGCCTACCATGGCAATGATCAGTAGGGAATCTGAGAGGATGTATCCCCACACTGGTACTGAGAACGGACCAGACTTCTACGGAAGGCAGCAGTAAGGAATATTGGACAATGGCCTAACGGCTGATCCAGCTATGTCGCGTGCAGGACGAAGGCTTTATTAGTTGTAAACTGCTTTTTTAAAGGATTAAATTGGAATTTTTAATTTTAATTGAAGGTACTTTAAGAATAAGCATCGGCTAACTCCGTGCCAGCAGCCGCGGTAATACGGAGGATGCAAGTGTTATCCGGATTTATTGGGTTTAAAGGGTGCGTAGGCGGAATATCAAGTCATTAGTTCAATTCACAGGCTCAACCTGTGGTATGCTAAAGAAACTGATAATCTAGAATATAATAGAAGTATAGCGGAATGAGGCAAGTAGGAGTGAAATCCTTAGATATGTCTTAGAACACCAATTGCGAAGGCAGCATACTATGTTACTATTGACGCTGAGGCACGAAAGCGTGGGGATCAAACAGGATTAGATACCCTGGTAGTCCACGCTGTAAACTATGATTACTAGCTATTGATATTTTATTAGTGGCTAAGCTAAAGTGATAAGTAATCCACCTGGGGAGTACGGTCGCAAGGCTGAAACTCAAAGGAATTGACGGGGGTCCGCACAAGCGGAGGAGCATGTGGTTTAATTCGATGATACGCGAGGAACCTTACCTGGGCTTGAAAGTTAGCTACGATTTTTGAAAGAAAATTTCTCAATTTATTGAGAGCGAAACTAGGTACTGCATGGCTGTCGTCAGCTCGTGCCGTGAGGTGTTGGGTTAAGTCCCGTAACGAGCGCAACCCTTATTGTTAGTTGCCATTGGGTAATGCCAGGAACTCTAACAAAACTGCTTGCGTAAGCATAGAGGAAGGAGAGGACGACGTCAAGTCATCATGGTCTTTATGTCCAGGGCTACACACGTGCTACAATGGCATATACAGAGGGCAGCAACTAGGCAACTAGAAGCAAATCCTTATAAAGTATGTCTCAGTTCGGATTAAGGTCTGCAACTCGACCTTATGAAGTTGGATTCGCTAGTAATCGCGCATCAGCAATGGCGCGGTGAATACGTTCCCGGACCTTGTACACACCGCCCGTCAAGCCATGGGAGTTAGGAGTACTTGAAATTTGTTACTGTCAAAAGAATTAATTAGAGTAATACTGGCAACTGGGGCTAAGTCGTAACAAGGTAGCCGTACCGGAAGGTGTGGCTGGAATACCTCCTTTTTAGAGAACGATTTAACATTGATGTAAGAATATTTGGTATTTCTTATCAAAGGTCTGTTACAAATTTTCTGTGTGTAAGAGAATTGTAAAACGAGATAATATATTTATAGTCTCGTAGCTCAGTTGGTTAGAGCGCTACACTGATAATGTAGAGGTCAGCAGTTCAAACCTGCTCGAGACTAATGCATTTCGAAAGTATTGTGTTTTACAAAGGGGAATTAGCTCAGCTGGCTAGAGCACTAGCTTTGCAAGCTAGGGGTCATCGGTTCGAATCCGATATTCTCCATTTGAAAATCAATTATCATTTGATGATTGATTTTATGTTCTTTGAAATATTAAAAGAGGATATAAAATATTTAATATTTTATAAAAAAAAATAAAAAGGTTACTAAGGCGCACGGGGGATGCCTTGGTTATTGGAGGCTATGAAGGACGTGATAAACTGCGATAAGCTGTGGGGATTGGTTTGTACAATATGATCCGCAGATTTCCGAATGGGGAAACCTATCTATGTAAATAGATATTTATATATTATATATATAAAAGCAAACTTGTTGAACTGAAACATCTAAGTAAACAAAGGAAAATAAAACAATAGTGATTCCGCAAGTAGTGGCGAGCGAAAACGGAAAAGCCCAAACTTATTATAATGTCTATTAAACTTATAATAGGGGTTATAGGATATATGACAAAGACTTATAAATTGAGAAGAAGAATAATGTGGAAATGTTAACCATAGAACGTGAAAGTCGTGTAATTGTAATTAATTTATATGTTAATATACACCTGAGTACCATGAGATTGGAGGAG
>CP063811.1:242304-254011 GCA_022818785.1 Bacteroides sp. | reverse complement strand
TTGGCACCTCGATGTCGGCTCGTCACATCCTGGAGCTGTAGCAGGTTCCAAGGGTTGGGCTGTTCGCCCATTAAAGTGGCACGCGAGCTGGGTTCAGAACGTCGTGAGACAGTTCGGTCCCTATCTGTTGTGAGCGCAGGAAGTTTGAGAGGATCTAATTTTAGTACGAGAGGACCAAATTGGGTTAACCTATGGTGTATCAGTTGTTTTTTCATGAGCATTGCTGAGTAGCTACGTTAATATTTAGATAAGTGCTGAAAGCATATAAGCACGAAACTTACCTCAAGATTATACTTCCATTGAGAGCTGTTCGAGAAGAGGACTTTGATAGGCTGCAGGTGTAAAGATGGTAACATCAAAGCCAAGCAGTACTAATTGCTCGAAATCTTTTTATATATATTATAAAATATTATATTATTTTTTATCCATCTTTTAATATTCAAAAAATTAAAAATATAATGGGTGCTATTAACGACAGGGTTCACCTTTATTCCATTTCGAACAAAGAAGTTAAGACTGTTAGTGCCGATGATACTACGGTAAAACGCGGGAAAGTAGGTAAGTGCCCATTATTACCAATATTCATATATGTTATTTCTTTCATGAAAGAAAATAATCCTAAAAAGAATGTCATTGTTATTAGTGGGATAACTGCTTCAGGAAAAACCAATATGGCATTACAACTAGCAAAAATTTATGAAACTGAAATAATATCTGTTGATTCAAGGCAGGTATATAAAGAATTAATTATAGGTTCTGATAGGCCTCCTATAAGATATTTATGTGATGTAAAACACCACATGATAGGAGTAATTAGTATTTTAGAAAATTTCAGTGTGGGAATTTTTTTTAAAAGAATTATTCAATTAGTAAATAATCTATTTAAAAAATATAATACTATAATATTAGTAGGAGGTAGTGGATTATATATTGACAGATTAATATATGGTATTAAGGATTTGCCCGAAAAAAATGGCTATATAAGAGATTATTTTATCAAGCAATACAAAAAATATGGTATTTATTATTTGCAAAATATGTTATCTAATATAGATTATAAATATTTTTGCTATACAGATATAAATAATTATGTAAGAATTATTAGAGCATTAGAAGTTTATTTTATAACAGGAAAACCTTATTCTTATTTCATAAGTAAGAATAATATCCCTGGATTAATAGACAAATATAATATTATTCAAATAGCTATTGATATAAATAAAGATATGCTTTATAATAATATATCTAATCGTGTAAATAAAATGATAAATACAGGACTTATTGATGAAGCAAAAAAATTATATAAATATAAAAATTTATATGCTTTAAATACTATTGGTTATAAAGAAATCTTTGATTTTATAGATAATAAAATTAGTTTAGAAACGGCAATTAATAAAATAAAACATAATACATATATTTTGGCAAAAAAGCAAAATAAATGGCTAAAAAAATATAAAAATGTAATATATGTAAAAAGTGATATTAAAATTCTAAATTTAAAAAATACCATTTTTAATTTTATTAAAAATGGAAATTAAAAATCCTAACAACATAATTAAATTTCCAATCCAAAATAAACTTATATATGGAAAAATAATAGCTTTTAATACAATCCAATTATTTTTCACATTTTTTTTATTCATAAAAGAAAAATGAAAATAATCATCTGTACTTTTTTCTTTATTAACATAAATTTTAATATCTAATTCTGGTATTAGATATGGAACTGTTAATAAGTGATTGTCTTTATATATAATTAATGGATATGCATAATATTCAACATTATTATTTATTATTTTTAAACATAATTTTAAACTATTTATATTTTGTGCATTTTTAATATCTTCATATATAGTATTTAACAATGAAAACTTCATATTATTATATCTATATACATCACCTATGCTTAATTTTGTTTGGCAAAATTCAGTATATAATTCTTCTTCATTAGGAATTATACTAACATATGTGTAAATGTCTTTATTAAAAGATTTATATATAGCAGGAAAAGATATAATATTATTGTTATCTACAATTATACTTGGATATAAATTTAATTCTTCTATAACTGCATTATCATATAATGTTTTAATATTAATTTTATAATAGTTTTTATCATTATTTATATAATCATATTGATATAATATACAGTGTTCTTTACTATACACAGGAATATTTTTTATTAAAAGAACATTTTCTTTATATGTTAAATTTTTATTATAATCAATTTGAAAATTATTTCTTGAAATAATAGATTTTTGAGTACCAGATATTATAATACCTATAATCATAATTCCAAATCCTATATGTGCTATTGAAGATCCATTAATACTTATATTATATTTTGTTGTTTTTAAAAAGGTTTTAAATAAAAAAAATGAATTGGTAATTATATTTAATAAACTTATAAATATTAATAATATATGTATAAAAGATAAATTTTGATTGTTAAAATAAAAAAATATAATATTGACAATTATTGTACATACAATTATATAGTAATTTTTTGTACAATTTAATATTTTATAAATATTTTTGTAATTATAATCCAATATTTGACTTATACTACATACAAATAAAGCAATACATACTATAGGCATTTGTATATTATTAAACGATTTTATAGGATCAACAGGAGGTGCAATATTCGTATTAAATACTTTATTCCATATAGGTATTGATGTTGCAATAAATATTTGTATACTAGATACAAATATTATTAACGATCCTATTAACATCCAAAAATCTTTAGATAGTAAATCATCCTCATTATTATTTCTTAATAAATTATTTTTATTTTTAAATAAAATAAAAAGAAACCCTAATAAAATAATTATTATATAAATTATTAATTGTGTAGATAATCCTGTATTTGTAAAAGAATGTATAGATGTATTTTCTAATATACCACTTTTAGTCATAAAAGAAGAATACAAAACTGATAAAAAACTTATAAAAGAAAATATTATTGTTAATAAATGTGCTTTTTGTTTTTTATATAAAATTATTAAAATATGTAAATTAGCTATATTAACAAGCCATGGAATTAATGATAAATTTTCCACAGGATCCCATGACCAATATCCTCCAAAATTTAGTGATTCATAGGCCCATAATGCGCCCATAATAATACCAGATCCTAATACCAGTGCAGAAATTAAACTCCATATTATTGCATGCTTTATAGAAGATTTATAATTTTTAGTTGTTAAACTTATTAATGAAAATATATATGGCATTATCATAACTGCATATCCTGCAAACAATGTAGGAGGATGTATAATCATCCAATAATTTTTTAATAAAATATTCAATCCTTGTCCATCAAAAATATTAGATAAATAATCTAACCCAGGATTGTTATTGGTGAATTTTATATCTCTTAACAATGTAAATGGAGACGAACCTATTTTAACCCCCCAAAAATTTATACCTAAAATCATGGACTTTAACATTAAACTTGATATTAAAATTAATAACATCATTTTCTTTTCCCATTTAGGATAAAAATACATTATAATCAATCCTAATACAGATTCCCAAAATATCCATAATATAAAACTACCCTCTTGTCCTTCCCATATAGAAGCTATATTATAATAATATGGAGCATATTTTGATGTATGAGCCCATACATAGTAGTATTCAAAATAATTATTATACATTATATATCCTAAACATAGGATCGCTATGTAAGTTAATAGACAATTAATTATGTATAAAATACGAGATACATACCTATTGTAATAGGTATATGATATAAAGGATAAGAATGTTAATATAAATGATAAAAAAATACAATTATCTCCTATAATACCAGGTATTAAATGTTCTCCAACAAATTTATTTATCATTATAAGCTATATTTTGAAGGACATTTCATTAATATTTTTTTTGCGTAAAATACATTATCATGCATTTTACCAGTAACTACTATATTGTCCGAATATTCAAAGTCATTAGGTTTAGAACCTAAAAATATTATTTTCGATATTTGATGTTCTTTATCCTGCATATAAAAAGAAAAAAAGTTTTCATCTAATGAAGGATTATAAATAATAGTACTATTCTTCACTAATTTACCTATTATATAAACATCTTTTGTATTATCAGCTTTATCAAAGCTAGAATAATAGCTACTATCATAATATGTAAGTGTTATTAATAATACAATAAATAAAGACGATAACAAATAAAGTAAACTTGTTTTTTTCATAACATAATAATTATTAACTATAATTTTGATATTCATCTGAATGACCAAATATAATAAAATATTACGTATTTTTTTGTATATTAAATAATCAAATACGATTTATGGTGATTGTAGCTCAGCTGGTTAGAGCGCTAGATTGTGGATCTAGAGGTCACGGGTTCAATCCCCGTCATTCACCCTTTACAAGATTTTACTATGGTTTATGATATTGCTATAATTGGAGGTGGTCCAGGAGGATATACTGCAGCTATAAGAGCTGTTAATTTAGGATTAAAAACAGTTATAATAGAAAAAGATAAATTGGGAGGCATATGCTTAAATTGGGGATGTATTCCTACAAAATCATTAATCAAAAGCGTAGAGGTATTAGAATATATACAAAAATCTGAATCTTACGGAATTAGTTTAAATTCAAATAGTGTTAATATAAATTTTAATAAAATAATCGATCGTAGTAAAAGAATATCATCTCAAATGGAAAATGGGATTAAGCATTTAATGACTAAAAATAATGTAGAAATTATATATGGAAATGCTTTTTTAAATGAAAAAAATAAGATAGAGATTTCATTTAACAATGAAAATATAAAAAAACAAATATCATCCAAAAATATTATAATTGCCACAGGAGCTAAGCCTAAAACAATATTTAAAAATGAACATGATAATTCATTATTACTTTATTATAAAGAAATTTTATCTTTAAAAGAATTACCCAAAGATATTGTTATAATTGGATCAGGCGCTATAGGTATTGAATTTGCATATTTTTTTAATGCTTTGGGAGTTAAAGTGACTATTATAGAATATGCAAATAATATTTTAAATAATGAAGATGAAGATATATCAAATTTTGTAAAAAACAATTTTACCAAAAAAGGCATTAATATTATTAATAATTCTTTACTCGAAAAAGTATTATATGATAATATAGGAATGTATGAATTGTATATAAAAAATATATTAAATAATAATTTAGTTCGTATTAAATGTAATATGGTTTTTTCCGCTATAGGTATAGTAGGAAATTATGATAATATAGGTATTGATAATATAGGTATTAAATGTAAAAATAATAAGATACTTGTTGATAAAAATTACCAAACTAATATCAATGGATATTATGCTATAGGTGACGTTATTGATACACCATCATTAGCACATGTAGCATCTATGGAAGGAATTAATTGTATAGAATATATATCAGGTGTAAAAATTCATGATATAAATTATAACAATATACCATATTGTACATATTGTAATCCTGAAATAGCATCTATAGGATTAACTGAACAAAATGCTATTAAAAAAGGATATAAAATAAAAATTGGAAAAGTTCCTTTTAATATTTTAGGAAAAGCAAATTCTATATCAAAAAAACATGGATTTATGAAAATCATATATGATGATAAGTATGGAGAAATTTTAGGAGCTCATATTATAGGCCATAATGCTACAGAGATAATTTCATCAATATCATTAGGAAAAACATTGGAAGCAACTTATGAAGAAATTTTGCAATCTATATATCCTCATCCCACTATTAGTGAAATAATTTCTGAATCTACAGGACATGCTTATAATCAGGCAATAAATTATATTATTTGATTCTCTTTTTTTTGCAAAAACATTATATCAGGAATTATTCGAACTTTATTTTTTATTCTTTTTGCAAGTATGAATCTTATATTTTTCTTACATTTATTAATGTTATTCATAATTAAATTAATATCATATGTTCCATAAAAGCTTATATATACTTTAGCATATTCTAATCCTTTTGTCACTATAACGTCTGTAATTGTTATTATACCATTTCTTGTTTTATAAAATTGATAATTTGAAAATATTTTCATTAATTCATATTGAATAATTTTTTCCAAATTAATAATCTTTTTATTGTTAAATTTCATGATTATTTATTTATAATAGAAAAAAAAATTATAAAGATTTTTACTATAATATAAAAGATAAATTAAATATAAATATATGGATAAAAAAATAAAGGATAACAGTAATAATAAAGAAAATATATTTTCCGTTGATATAATAAAAGAAATGGAATTATCATATATAGATTATTCTATGTCTGTTATCGTTTCTAGAGCATTACCAGATGTTAGAGATGGACTTAAACCTGTACACAGAAGAGTATTATATGGAATGTATGAATTAAATTTGCATTATAATAAATCGTATAAAAAATCTGCTAGAATAGTAGGTGAAGTATTAGGAAAATATCATCCTCATGGTGATACTTCAGTATATGACTCTATGGTTCGTATGGCTCAAAATTGGGTTTTAAGATATCCTTTGGTTAATGGCCAGGGAAATTTTGGATCTATAGATGGAGATAATCCAGCAGCTATGAGATATACAGAGGTAAAATTCAGTAAAATTTGTGAAGAGGTATTATATCATATTAATGATGATACAGTAGATTATAAAGATAATTTTGATGGTTCATTAAAAGAACCTAAAATTTTGCCAACTATGTTACCTAATTTAATATTAAATGGGTCTTCGGGGATAGCAGTTGGATTAGCTACAAATATGGCTCCTCATAATATTGTCGAATCAATAAACGCTATAATAGCATTTATTGATAATGAACAAATATCTATTGATGAAATTATTAAGCATATTAAAGCACCAGATTTTCCAACAGGTGGTATAATACATGGATTGGAAGGAGTTATTTCATCTTATAAAACAGGAAAAGGTAAAATTATATTAAAAAGTAGAGTTAAAATTGTTGAGTATAAGAAAAATTTTCATCGTATTATTGTAACTGAAATACCTTATATGGTTAGTAAAAGTGAAATGATAATTAAAACAGCTGATTTAGTTAATAAAAAATCTATAGATGGTATAAGTTCTATTAGAGATGAATCAGATAGAAATGGTATTAAAATAGTTTATGATATTAAATATGGTCATGATCCTAATATCGTTCTCAATTCGTTATATAAAAATACCAATTTAGAGATTGCATTTAATGTCAATAATATAGCATTAGTAGATGGTAATCCTAAACTTTTAAATATTAAGGACATGATATATTGTTTTTATAAACATATCGATAATGTTTTAATAAGAAAAACAAAATATGATTTAAAAAATAATGAACATAAACTTCATTTATTGGAAGGATATATAATTATATCAAATAATATTGATAAAGCTATTAGTTTGATAAAAAAATCTGATAATATTAATGATGCAAATAATATTTTGTCAAAAACATTTAACCTTTCTGAAATTCAATCCAAATCTATTTTAGATATTAAACTTAATAAATTAACAAAATTAGAAAAACATAAGATAACAGAAAATTATAAAAATACTAAAATTGAAATATCAAATTGTAAAAACATTATTAGTGATGAAATATATCGTAAAAATATTTTAAAAAGTCATTTAAATATAATAAAAGATAAGTATGGAGATAAAAGACGTACGTCTATTTTAATAGATAACAAACAAAAAAAATCATTAGAAGATTTAATTCCAAATAAAAATTTTATAATTACTATTTCCAAAGTAGGTTATATAAAACGTACAGATAGCACAGAATACAAAAGACAAAGTAGAGGTGGTATAGGAATAATTGGCAGTAAATTAAGAGATGGTGATAATATAGAACATATTATTAGTGCTAATACACATGATTGGATACTTCTATTTACTAGAAAAGGAAAATGTTTCTGGTTGAAAGCTTATTCAATTCCTGAATCCAATAAAAAATCTAAGGGAAGAGCAATACAAAATCTTTTGAAGATAGATAAAAGTGATCATATTAAATCTTTTATATCTGTTAATAGTTTTGAAGAAAAATTTATTTTGAATAAATATATAATAATGTGTACAAAAAATGGGCTTATTAAAAAGACATCTTTAAAATATTATTCTAAACCTAGAGTTAATGGTATTAATGCTATTACAATAAAAGAGAATGATGCTTTATTAAAAGCAGAATTAGTTAGTTATAATAGTGAAGTTTTTATGGCTTCAAAATTAGGTTATTCTGTAAGATTTTTAGAATCATCAGTTAGACCAATGAATAGATCTGCTGTAGGAGTTTTTGGTATGAGGTTTTCAAAAAAAGATGATGAAATAGTTAATATGGTAATTATTAATAATCATGAATCTAATATATTAGCAATTAGTAAAAATGGATATGGTAAAAGAACAAAAATTACAGATTACAGAATCACAAATAGGGGAGCTAAAGGAATTAAAGTAATGAATATAAATGAAAAAACAGGTAATTTAGTTTCAGTTATTAATGTTAATAATGAAGATGATATGATTATTATTAATAAATCTGGTATTACAATAAGAATGGCTGTTAACAAAATTAGAATAATTGGAAGAGCTACACAAGGAGTAAAATTAATTAGATTAAAAAATAATGATCAAATAGCTTCTATAGCAATAATTTTATCTTAAATAAAGAATTAAATATGATTAAAAAAATAGAATATCATATTAAATATATAAATAATTTTAAGCCTAGTAATATAAATGAATTAAATAGTTTTAAAAACTATTATCAAAATAAGAAAGGAGTTTTAAAGTTGTTATTTAATGAATTTAAAAATATTAATAACGATAAAAAATCAATAGGTGAAAAAATTAATTATTTAAAAAAAATAATTGATCTTAAAATTAATCATTATAAAAATATATTTATTAATGAAAAAAATGATGAAAAAAAACGTATAGATTTTACCCTTCCTGGATATTGTTATAATTGGAATGGCAAACATCCTATAACATATGTTAATGACCAAATTATTAATATTTTTAATAATTTAAAATTTAAAACTGTAGAAGACCGTGAAATAGAAAATGATTGGAATAATTTTAGTGCTCTTAATTTTAAGTCCAATCATCCTGCAAGAGATATGCAAGATACTTTCTTTATTAAACATAATTTAGAAGATCACAGAAATAATATTATGTTGAGAACACATACAACTTCAGTTCAAATTAGATATATGTGTGATAATAAACCTCCATTTAAATGCATAACTTTTGGAAAGGTATATAGAAATGAGAATATATCTTCAAGATCTCATTGTTTTTTTCATCAAATAGATGGCTTTTATGTTAATAAAAAAGTATCTTTTATAGATCTAAAAGATACTATTGTGTATTTTATACAACAATTTTTTGGAAGAAACACTAAATTTAGAATGCGTTCTTCTTATTTTCCTTTTACAGAACCTTCAGTTGAAGTAGATATTTTATGTTTATTATGCTTAGGAAAGGGTTGTAAAATATGTAAAAACACTGGTTGGTGCGAAATATTAGGATGTGGATTAATTGATAAAAATGTTTTAAATAATTGTAATATTGATTCTAATAAGTATAATGGATTTGCTTTTGGTATAGGTGTTGAAAGAGTTGCAAGTTTAAAATATAAGATTAATGACATAAGACTTTTTTCAGAAAATGATTTAAATTTTCTTAGTCAATTTAATATAATATGATTTGTATATTAATTTTTTCTTAATTAAATTTGGGTTCATATTAATTTAACAAATAATTAAAAAGATAGTGTTTTATGCCTACTATACAACAACTTATTCGTAAAGGACGTAAAAAAATAAATAATAAAAGTAAATCTCCAGCTTTAGATTCTTGTCCTCAAAAAAGAGGTGTTTGTACAAGGGTATATACTACTACTCCTAAAAAACCTAATTCCGCAATGAGAAAAGTGGCTCGTGTTAAATTAACTAATGGAAAAGAAGTCAATGCATATATTCCTGGAGAAGGTCATAACTTACAAGAACATTCAATGGTATTGATTAGAGGTGGAAAAGTAAAAGATTTACCAGGTGTAAGGTATCATATTATTAGAGGAGCATTGGATAGTACTGGTGTAGAAAATCGTAAGCAACGTAGATCTAAATATGGATCTAAAAAAAATAAAAAATAAATTTTGATATATTTATTATAAATAATGAGAAAAAATAAAGCTAAAAAACATTTAATAAAACCGGATCCTATATATGGAGATACAATGATAACTAAATTTGTTAATAATATGATGATTAAAGGCAAAAAAAGTTTATCATATTCTATTTTTTATAGTGTAATTCATAGTATAAAAAACAAATTAAAAGAAGACGGTATTTTGGTTTGGCGTAAAGCTATGCATAATGTTACACCTTCTATTGAGGTAAAAAGTCGTCGTATTGGAGGCGCTAATTTTCATGTTCCAACTGAGGTTAGACCTGACAGAAAAATTTCATTAGCCATGAAATGGATTATTAATTCCGCTAGGAAAAGAAATGAAAAAACTATACGTCTTAAATTGTTAGGAGAAATTATTGATGCTTACAATATGACAGGAAATGCTTTTAAAAAAAAGGAAAATACTCATAAAATGGCTGAGTCTAATAAAGCTTTTGCTCATTTTAAATTTTAGACTATTATTATAATGAACTCGAATAAATTACGTTATACTCGTAATATAGGTATATCTGCTCATATTGATGCAGGAAAAACTACTACTACAGAACGTATATTATATTATACTGGTAAATTACATAAAATGGGGGAAGTGCATGATGGAGAAGCATGTATGGATTGGATGGATCAGGAGCAAGAAAGGGGAATTACAATAACTTCTGCTGCAACTACAACATTTTGGAATACAGATAATAATAATTATCAAATTAATATTATTGATACACCAGGTCATGTTGATTTTACTGTTGAAGTAGAGCGATCTCTTAGGGTATTAGATGGAGCTATAGCTTTGTTTTGTGCTGTAGGTGGGGTAGAATCTCAATCTGAGACTGTTTGGAGACAAATGAATAAATACAATATTTCTAGAATAGCATTTATTAATAAAATGGACCGTATGGGTGCAGATTTTTTTAATGTTGTTAATCAAATAAATAATAAGCTTAATGGAAATTCTGTTTTATTACAAATTCCAGTTGGCTCTGAAAACAATTTTGAGGGAATTATAGATTTAGTTAAATTAAAGTATATACATTGGATAAAAGATTTTGAAAGCGTAGAAAAAGATATTCCAAGTAAGTTTATTAATATTACTAATAAATATAGGAATTTGTTATTAGAATCTATTTCAGAAAATAATGATGTTATTTTAGAAAAATTTATTAATAATAATGATATTTCGGAAAAAGAAATTGTAGATGCTATTAGATTTAACGTTATAAATAATCTTATTACGCCAATTATGTGTGGCTCTGCCTTTAAAAATAAAGGAGTAGATCTATTATTAGATAGTGTTTGTAATTATTTGCCTTCACCATCTGATTTAAATCAAATAAAGGGATTAGATCCATATAATGGGAATAATGTAATTAGAAAACCTGTTATTGATGATCCTTTTTCTGCATTAGCATTCAAAATAATGACAGATCCTTTTGTTGGTAGATTATCTTTTATAAGGGTTTATTCTGGCAAATTATCTAGTGGTTCATATGTTTTTAATAGTAGAAC